>CAYXQF010000001.1:0-17500 GCA_964466625.1 uncultured Lachnospiraceae bacterium
CCCTCATGATTGAGGGGCAGGGGTGTTGATGTGGCGTTAGCCACTTTTTTATTTTAAAAATTCATCTGTAAAAGCAAAAAAAGAATAGACAATTCCTCCAAAATATGATATCATAATAATATAAAATCTATTTTGAAAAGGAATGATCATGATGAAAGTTGACGACGTCATTCAATGTGCCGCCAGCGCGCTGTCTGATGATTATATAAAGAATAAAACCATCTCTTCCGGAAACTGCGTATTACCGAACAGAGAAATCATCATTGAAATCTTAAATGACATCAAAAAGGTCATTTTTCCGGGATATTTCGGTGCGGAATACGGAATTGCATCTTCCGCGGAATATTACGCGGGACATCTTCTGACCAAAATTTATCTCGAATTAACACCGCAGATTGAAATCGCATTGGCGCTCAACGAAAACGCAAACGAAAATAATACTCACAGCCATGCAGAAGATATCTGTCAAAAACTGATCGCATCGATTCCGGAAATACGCCATCTCCTCATTTGCGATGTGGAAGCCGGATATAACGGCGACCCAGCTGCGCAAAGCAAAGACGAGATCATTGTGTCTTATCCGGGACTTTTAGCTATTTTTGTCTATCGTGTAGCTCATGTTCTGTATAAAGAAAACGTTCCGATGATTCCGCGTATCATGACAGAATATGCACATAGCGAAACAGGGATTGACATCAACTCCGGTGCGGAAATCGGTGAATATTTCTTTATTGACCACGGAACAGGCGTTGTTATCGGCGAAACCACAGTCATCGGCAACAACGTAAAGCTTTATCAAGGCGTGACGCTCGGCGCGCTCTCCACACGAAGCGGTCAGGATCTCGCCGGCGTAAAACGTCACCCGACGATCGGTGACAATGTCACGATTTATGCAAACTCTACTGTTTTGGGCGGTGAAACGATTATCGGAAACGGCGTCATCATTGGCGGTAACGCATTTGTTACGCAATCGATACCAGATCATACAAAAGTTATTGTTAAGAGTCCTGAAATGATTTTTAAGCTTCCGACTAATCAAACGGAAAAATGGGAAATATGATGGGATAAGGTATTGCAAAATGGAAATCAGAAAAAAATATGATACCGTCATTTTTGATCTTGACGGCACACTTTTGGATACCTTGGAGGATCTTGCGAACAGCACAAATTTCGCTCTTCGCAAAATGGGCTTTCCCGAACGAAGCATAGAAGAAGTCCGTCAGTTTGTCGGAAACGGTGTGAAAATGCTGATAACCAGAGCGGTTCCTAATGGCGCTGATGATGAATCGGTGGAAAAAACATTGGCACTGTTCAAAGAGCATTATTCCGCCCACAGCCAAGTTCATACGAAACCTTATGATGGTGTTTTGAAGCTTTTGGATCACTTGATTGCACTTGGATTTCGAATTGCCGTTGTTTCCAATAAAATCGAATCTGTCGTGAAAACACTTTGCCGACAGTATTTCGGAGAAAGAATCTCCGTTGCGATCGGAGATAAAGAGGGAATTGCTAAAAAACCGGCACCCGACACGGTGAACGAAGCTTTAGCTCACTTATATGCACATCATTTTGATGCGGTCTACATCGGTGATTCTGAAGTGGATATCAAAACTGCAGAGAATGCAAAAATGGATTGTGTCAGTGTGACGTGGGGATTCCGCGACGAAAAATTTTTGTCGGAAAACGGCGCAAAAAACATTGCGCACACCCCTTCGGATATTTTAGCATTTCTTGTTTTTTGAAAAATTTACAGATTCTTATAAAATCAGAGTAGCAAATTTTCGAAAAGATATTTACAAAATCAAGATTTTAAGGTAATATATATAGTGATAAATCATAACTTGGACATGGGAGGATTTTATGGAAGAAAAAAAGCCGCACTATAAAAGAATATTAGTAAAGCTTTCCGGCGAAGCGCTTTCCGCTGGCTCGGATGGCATTTTGAATTACGATTTTCTTGAAAAAGTGTGTTCTGTTATCAAAACTTGTGTTGATATGGGTACGCAGGTAAGCATCGTTGTCGGTGCAGGAAACATCTGGCGAGGTAGACAGGGCGTAAACATGGACAGAACCCGTGCCGATCACATGGGCATGATCGCAACTGTTATTAATTGTCTTGCGCTTCAGGATACCTTCGAAAGAATCGGCGTACCGACTCGTGTCATGACTGCTATCGAAATGAAAGAATGCGCAGAACCCTATATCCGCAACAAAGCGGTTTCTCATCTTGAAAAAGGACGCGTTGTCATCTTCGGTTGCGGAATCGGTAGCCCTTATTTTTCCACGGATACAGCCGCTGTTTTACGCGCAGCTGAGATCAATGCAGATATCGTTCTTCTCGCGAAGAATGTCGACGGTGTTTATACAGCCGATCCCAAGCTTGATCCTGAAGCAAAGAAGATCGATAGCATCGAATACATTGATATTTTGAGAGAAGGTTTGCGTGTTCTTGATTTTACAGCAACTTCTTTCAGTATGGAAAATCACATTCCGATCCTCTTGTTTGGATTGGACAATCCCGAAAACATTATTAAAGCCGTTAACGGCGAAAAAATCGGTACAATTGTAGGAGGAACAAGAAAATGAAACTTGACACCAAAGAATACGAAGGCAAAATGAAAAAAACGATTGCTGCTTATGAATACGATCTCGATTCGATTCGTCTCGGCAGAGCAAACCCCATGGTTTTGAACAAAATCACTGTTGACTACTATGGTTGTGCTACGCAGCTTTCCCAGATGGCTGAAATCAAAGCAACCGACCCCAGAACGCTTATGATCACCCCTTGGGATTCCACAACACTTCGTTCCATCGAAAAAGCAATTCATGAAAGTGATCTCGGCATTAACCCCCAGAATGACGGTAAAGCAATCCGCTTGTCATTCCCGCCTATGACCGAAGAATCCAGAAAAATGAAGAAAAAAGAAGTGGAAGCCAAGGGCGAAGAAATCAAAGTTGCGATTCGTAATATCCGCCGCGAAGCAAATGACAAATGCAAAGCCATGAAAAAGAATTCCGAAATGACCGAAGACGAACAGAAAACCTCTGAAAAGCAAATTCAGGATCTCACCGACTCCTATATTAAAAAAGTAGATGCGGTAACAACAGGCAAAGTAAAGGAAATCATGGAAATCTAACTTTAGACACCAAAGTAACCGTCTTTATTCCAAAGGCGGTTACTTTTTCAATAAACAGAAGGATTTTTAAGAATGAAAAAAAATGATATAGAAAAAGATTTCCGTGTCCAGCATATTGCATTTATTATGGACGGAAACGGAAGATGGGCAAAAAAAAGATTGCTTCCCCGAGAAAAAGGACACGTTGAAGGTGCAAAAAAATTCAAAGAGATCGTTCGTTATCTTTCCGCAACAGAAATTGAATATGTGACCGTCTATGCTTTTTCTACAGAAAACTGGAAACGCCCAAAAAATGAAGTAGATGCGATCATGCGCCTTCTTCGCGAATATATCGATGAAGTGGAACGGGAATTTCACGAAAATAAAGTTCGTGTGCTCTTTTTCGGAAACAGAACCGTGTTTGATAAAGAAACCAAAGACAAAATGGAGCGCGTGGAACGATTAACTTCGCAGCACAAAAAAACGATATGTGTCGCTTTGAATTACGGCGGAAAAGGTGAGATTGTCGATGCAGTAAACAAACTGATTGCGGAAGGCAAAACTGAAATTACCGAAAATGATATCACAAATACCATTTATTCCGGCGTGATTCCACCGCCGGACATGATCGTAAGAACGGGCGGCGAATATCGTCTTTCTAATTTTCTTCTTTGGCAATCTGCTTATGCAGAGCTATTTTTCACCAATACGTTGTGGCCTGATCTCACAACAGACGAAATTGATAAAATGATTGAAGATTTCCACGCGAGAAATCGAAGATACGGAGGCATTTGATATGTTAAAACGAATAATCACGGCGCTTATCGCCATATTGGTTTTAATACCCATACTTGTTTTTTCTGATACTTGGGTTTTCCCAATTGCCGTGACTGTGGTGTGCCTGATCGCCATGTATGAAATTGCAGGCTGTGTTGGTGTCAAAAAAACACTACGGTTATCCATTCCTACCTATATTTTCACAGCGCTGATCACCATTTTCTCTGCGTTGTATTATATGAACATCATGGCAAAAACAACGCTGTTGCCGATTTTGTTTGCAATTGGATATATTTATCTTTTCTATATTTTTGCTGTCACCATGTTCTCTTGCGGAAAGCTCACGTTTGGAAAAAGTGCTGAGCTTGTTGGCATGACACTGTACGTTCTGATTGGTTTTATCAGCATTTTGATGCTCCGCGGCATCACTACCGCAGATTCGAACGCTTGGGGAAGTCTTGAAGGGCTTGTTGTTGATATTGGCAAATACGCATATTTGCTTATTTTCATCGGCGCATGGGCAACAGATACCGGTGCATACTTCGTAGGCGTTCTTTTCGGTAAACACAAATTGATTCCTGCTGTTAGCCCTAAAAAGACCGTGGAAGGTGCATTTGGCGGTATTCTTGGTTGTGTGCTCGGTTTTGTGGTATATGGATTGATTATCGACAAAGCCTTTCATGTGGAAGTAAATTATCTGCCTCTCATTTTGCTTGCCGTTTTGGTTGCGATCGTTTCCCAGATCGGTGATCTCATCGCTTCTTATCTCAAGAGAGAAAGCGGAATCAAAGATTTTGGCTTTATTTTCCCTGGACACGGCGGAATCATGGATCGCTTTGACTCTATCATTGCGGTAGCCCCCGTCATTTATGGAACGATGCTCCTTTTATCCGATTATGTTTGGTTTTTCAAATAAAGGTGATTTTTCATGATACAAGAACAAAAACGAATTACTGTCCTCGGTTCTACAGGATCTGTAGGTGTACAAGCACTTGACGTTGCTTACTGCGGAAATTATCAAGTGGATGCGTTGGCGTTTGGCGCCAATATCAAGCTTGGTGAAGAACAGATCCGAAAGCATAAACCACTTACCGTTGCCGTTGAAAATGAATCGGCGGCAACGGTTTTGCGTGATGCGATTGCAGACACGTCAACAAAAATCTTTGCAGGAAAAGATAGCGTTTGCGAAATGATTGAAACATTGAATTCCGATGTATGTATCAATGCAATCAGCGGTTTCGCCGGTTTGCGTCCTACGCTTTCTGCCATTTGTCGATTCCCCAGAATCGGACTTGCCAATAAAGAGACGATTGTTGCCGGCGGAAACATCGTCATGCAAAAAGCCAAAGAACATCATTGCGAGATCATTCCCGTAGATAGTGAACACAGTGCAATCTTCCAATGCTTGCAAGGGGAGCGCCGTGAAGAAGTGAAAAAAATTTTACTTACTTGTTCCGGAGGTCCGTTTTTTGGCAAAAAAGCAGAAGACTTGAAGAACATCAGTGTGGAACAAGCACTTGGACACCCCACGTGGAAAATGGGTGCAAAAATAACGGTGGACTGCGCAACGCTGATGAACAAAGGTCTTGAGGTCATTGAAGCTATGCATCTTTTTCATATGTCTCCGGACAAAATCGAGGTCCTCATTCACAGAGAAAGTATAATCCATTCTATGGTCGAATATAATGATAATGCCGTTATTGCGCAGCTTGGCACGTCCGATATGCGCTTGCCGATTCAATATGCGATCACCTATCCTAACCGTATTGCATCTCCGTGTGAACCACTGGATCTCACAAAAATTGCCAAGCTCTCTTTTTATATGCCTGACCGAAAAACATTTCCGCTTCTTGCTCTTGCTGAAAAAACCGCTGTAGAAGGTGGTATTTTGCCTTGTGTGATGAACGCCGCAAACGAAGAAGCAGTCTCTCTTTTCTTAAACAAAAAAATCGGGTTCACCGATATCTTCTCTTTGGTTTCAGACACCGTAGCGCATTATAAAAACATTGCTGAACCCACCCTTAAAGAAATTGAAAATGCCAATCGTGACGTTCGTTTGGCAATTCGCAAGTCCATTTAATTTTAGGAGAAATTATGATAATTTTATATATTCTCATCGCAATTTTAATGTTTGGTTCCTTAATTTTCGTGCATGAATTGGGCCATTTTTTAACTGCAAGACTTTTCGGTGTTAAAATTTATGAATTTGCCATTGGTATGGGGCCCAAAATTTTCTCAAAAAAATCCGCTAAAACAGATACTGCTTATTCACTCAGACTTTTGCCAATTGGTGGATTTGTCAGCATGGCAGGAGAAGACGATGATTGTGACGAAGAGGATTCTTTGCGCAACAAAAAGGTCTGGCAAAGAATTATCATTACCGCTGCCGGCTCACTTTCAAATTTGCTGCTCGGCTTTCTTGTAATGCTGATCATTGTCATGACAATGAATATCGGAACGACAACGATTCACAGCTTCGTAGACGAAGCAAAATCCGTGGAATCCGGATTGATGGCAGAAGACCAAATTCTTGAAGTAAACGGAAAAAAGGTCCATATTTTTTATGATTTGAACTACAAAATCAGCCGTTTCGGTGCATCACCCGTTGATGTTTTAGTGTTGCGTGATGGTGAAGAAGTTTTGGTGAAAGATGTTGTTTTTCCGAGTACAGTATCGCAAGGAGTCACCTTCGGTACCCGTGATTTTTATGTTTACCGTGCAGAAAAAACATTCGGTGTTGTTATGAAAAACGCGTTTTATCAATCGGCCGTTATGGTACAGATGGTATATGATTCACTTTATGATTTAGTTACAGGTAAATATGGCATGGAACAAATGTCAGGTCCCGTTGGAATCACTGGCGTAATCACCGATGCGGCAGAAGAAGCAGTGAAAACGAAAAACGGTTCTTATCTTTGGACTTTGTTCGTCGTATTGGCAGTGAATCTCGGTTGTATGAATTTGCTTCCTATTCCCGCGCTTGATGGCGGCAGAATCGTTTTTCTTGCGATTGAAGGAATTTTCAAAAAGCCGATCAATCCCAAGATTGAGGGATATATTCACGCCGCAGGTATGATTTTACTTTTGCTCTTAATGCTGGTTATCACTTGTAAAGACGTTTTTACAATGATTAAATAATGAAAGGGCGCGGATAACAATGAACGAGATTTTTAAAAGACGTAAAACAAGCGAAATCGTTGTCGGTAATGCAAAAATCGGTGGTAACGCACCCATTTCCATACAATCCATGACAAATACCGATTCTCATGATTTTGAAGCAACCTACCGTCAGATGAAAGAGCTGGAAGAAGCAGGATGTGACATTGTTCGTTTGACACTTCCTGATCTTGCAGCTTGCGAAACGGTGAAAAAATTAAAACAAAGTGACCTCAAGCTTCCTCTTGTCGCGGATATTCACTTTGATTATCGCATCGCACTTGCCGCGGCAGATGCCGGTGTGGATAAAATTCGAATCAATCCGGGAAACATTGGCTCCGATGAAAAGGTTAAAGCGGTTGCAGATAAATGTAAAGAATACCATATACCGATCAGAATCGGGATTAACAGCGGTTCGCTTGAAAAATCAATTTTGCAAAAATATGGCTCTCCTACCGCGCAAGCTTTGGCAGAAAGCGCAATGTTCCATGCAGGACTTCTTGAAAAACTTGATTTTCGCGACATTTTGATTTCCATAAAATCCAGCAACGTACGCACAATGATTGAAGCCAACCGTATTGTGGCATCTTCTTGTGATTATCCGTTGCACATTGGTGTAACGGAAGCCGGCAGAGGCGATGATGGAAAACTCAAATCCGCAATCGGCATCGGCACATTGCTTTGTGAAGGTATTGGGGATACCGTCCGTGTTTCATTGACGGACAATCCGGTGCGCGAAATTGAAGCTGCACGTGCTATTTTAAGAGCATCAGGTCTATCCGACGAAAATTATATCAATGTTGTTTCCTGCCCAACTTGTGGTAGAACCAAAATTGATCTTGTACGTATATGTGAGGAATTGGAACCTAAATTAAAAGCGATTCCGGTTAATAAAAAGCTCACGGTTGCCGTCATGGGCTGTGTGGTAAACGGTCCCGGAGAAGCCGCAGAAGCAGATATTGGCGTTGCCGGTGCCATCGGTGAAGCAGTTCTGTTTTCCCACGGGAAAATCATCAGAAGAATTCCGGAAAATATGCTCGTCGATGAGCTTGTAAATGAAGTAAAAAAATTAGCCAACCAATAAGGTGTTGACTTAGAAAGGAATGATTCAAAAATGGCGTCAAAAACGCTTTTGGAAGTATTCTCCAGATATCTTCCGGACGGACAAACCCGTCAAATTATGGGAAACGCCCACCTCGTCGGAAATATGCGTGTAGATAAAAATTTGCGCATGGTTGAAGTGGACTTTTCTTCTACATCATTGATTCCAAAATCATTTCTTTATAAATTGGAACAAAACCTTGAAAAAACGTACCAACTTCGTTCGGTACGTTTATTTCCTCGATACCCAAGAGAACTTTTCACCGAAAGCTATTTTCATGATATCATGAAAGAAGCACAGCGCACGAACATTATTTCCAAGAGTTTTCTTCAAGAATATGAAGCAAGCTTTGATGGATTTAAGATCACATTGGAGGTAATGACAACTGCCGGTGGCGTCAGCTTTATGGAATATAATAACACCGGACGAAAAATTGCTGATATTATTCACAGAGAATTCGGTTTAGAATATGAAATTAAATTTCACAAATCCGAAAAATACGTCTATAACCGAGATGAAGAGTTAAAAAGGGAACTGCTTAAATACAAAATGATTAAACGCACGGAAGCTCCACAGCGTTCTCAAGAAGCCCCCGTGCAAGAAACGAAACCGCTTGTTGAAAAGCGCTCAAGTGTCTATGAAACACCTGCAAGAACCTTCACCGACGATAATGGACATTTACATATTGGCAATTCCGTTTTCAGTTTTGAAGGTGCATCTCCCTTGATGGGTGAACCATTTGACATTCGTCCCGTTCCCATATTTAATATGACAAGACCGCAATCTATCGTGGTTGCTGTCGGAGAAATCATTTCCAAAGAAATCGGCGAACGAAAGGTTCGCGGAAAATATAAAGTCGAAATCACAATCACCGACTACGAAGCCTCTGTCACTATACGCACAGCAATTGTCGATGCAGAGTTGACAGCATATCAATCTCTTTCCGAAGGAATGATGGTTGCTGTTCGCGGAAGCTTGCGCTATGATGCTGAATTTGACGGAGAACTTGTCATTATGGATCCATCTGCGTTCATGGAGATCAAAAAAATCGGCAGAATGGATACTGCAGAAGAAAAACGCGTGGAATTGCATCTCCACACAAATATGTCACAAATGGACGCGATCATTCCTCCCGATGCGGCGGTCAAGATCGCTCACAAATGGGGCCATAAAGCCGTTGCTATCACAGATCACGGTAACGTACAAGGATACCAGGAAGCAATGAAAGCCGCAGGAAAGCTCGGTATGAAAGTGATCTATGGCATGGAAGCGTACTTTGTCAATGACGAAGCCAAAGCGATCTATGGTGACAACGGGACTTCTTTTGAAGACGAATTCATTGTATTTGATATTGAAACAACAGGTTTATCCCCTCTTAATTCCAAAATCACCGAAATTGGCGCTGTTCTTGTCAAAAAAGATGAAGTTATTTCGGTGTTTAATACGTTTGTTGATCCGGAAGTACCGATTCCGGAGGAGATCGTAAAACTAACTGGTATTACCGATGAAATGGTCAAAGGCGCTCCTAAAACAAAGGAAGCAATCCAGATGTTTTTGGACTTTATCGGCAACCGCATGCTTGTTGCTCATAACGCATCTTTCGATATCAGTTTTATTCGTAAAGCCGCAGCAGATTATGATCTTCCTTTTACGAACGCATATTTGGACACAGTTTCCATGTCCAGATTTGTAAATCCCGATCTGAAAAAGCACAAGCTGGATACGATCGCTGAATATTTCGGTCTTGGCGATTTCAATCATCACAGAGCTTCTGATGACGCAGAAATGTGTGCTCGTATTTTTTACCGAATGGTTGCGAAATTGCAAAATGACGGCGTTGATACTCCTGCGCAGATGTCTGCGGTCATGTCAGATAGAACAGATCCTTTAAAACTGAATACAACGCATTTGATTTTGCTTGTAAAAAATAAAACGGGATTAAAAAATCTCTATAAAATGATCTCGCAGAGTTACTTAAAATATTATAAAAAGCGTCCGCGTATTCCCAAAACTATTTTGGAAGCACATCGCGAAGGGCTTATTATCGGCTCCGCATGTGAAGCCGGCGAACTCTATCAAGCAATTCTGGAAAATAAACCGCACGATGAATTGGTTGCTCTTGCGAATTTCTACGATTATTTGGAAATTCAGCCTCTTTCCAATAACCGTTTTATGATTGCAAACAAAACTGTTTCGAATGAAGAAGAGCTTCGAAAGATTAACAAAAAAATCGTGGATCTCGGCGAAGAAACAGGAAAACCTGTTGTTGCAACATGTGATGCACATTTTCTTGACAGGACAGATGAAATTTATCGAAAAATTCTTCTCGCAGGTATGAAATTCGATGATGCAGATCGAGATATCGAGCTTTACATGCGTACAACCGACGAAATGCTGGAAGAATTCGCATACCTTGGAAAAGAAAAAGCGTATGAAGTTGTCATCACAAATACTAATAAAATTGCTGACATGGTCGATGCGGATATCCGACCTTTTCCTGACGGCACTTTTACGCCGAAAATGGAAGGCGCTGAAGAAGATCTTCGCCGTATTTGTTATGAACGCGCAGAATCACTTTACGGAAATCCTTTGCCTGAAATCGTAGAGGCAAGACTTGAAAAAGAGTTAACTTCTATCATCAAAAACGGCTTTGCCGTGCTTTATATGATTGCACAAAAGCTTGTTTGGTACAGTGAACAGCAAGGTTATCTTGTCGGCTCCAGAGGCTCGGTAGGATCTTCCTTTGTTGCTTCCATGGCCGGTATTTCGGAGGTAAATCCGCTCCCTCCACATTATTATTGCCCAGAATGCCACTATACGGCGTTTATTTTAGACGGCTCTTATGGCTCGGGATTTGACCTCCCAGATGCCATTTGTCCAAAATGCGGAACAAAGTTAAATGGTGACGGCCATGATATTCCGTTTGAAACTTTCCTTGGATTTTACGGAGATAAATCACCGGATATCGACCTTAACTTTTCGGGCGAAGTGCAAGGAAAAGTACACAAATACACCGAAGAGCTTTTCGGTGCAGAAAACGTTTTCCGCGCCGGTACGATCGGTGGTGTCGCAGATAAGACCGCATTCGGGTATGCATCAAAATACGCAGAAGAACGCGGATTGGCTCTCAGCAAAGCGGAAATCAATCGTTTGACAAAAAAATGTATCGGTGTAAAACGAACGACAGGGCAACACCCCGGCGGCATCGTTGTTGTGCCGAAAGAATACGACATTTATGATTTCTGTCCCGTTCAACACCCAGCTGACGATCCGAATTCTGATATTGTCACAACCCATTTTACATTCGAATATTTACATGATACGCTTTTGAAGCTTGACGAGCTGGGACACGATATTCCGACCAAGTATAAATACTTGGAACGTTTTTCCGGCTTGAACGTCATGGAGCTTCCCATGAATGACGAAGCGGTTTACGAGCTTTTCCGTTCGACACAAACGCTTGGTGCTACACCGGAAGAGATCGGCGGTTGCAAGATCGGCACACTTGGTCTTCCCGAGTTTGGTACAGCATTTGTAATGCCGGTTGTTATTGAAGCGCGTCCGAAAAACTTCAACGACCTTTTGCAGATTTCGGGATTGACACACGGAACAGGTCTTTGGCTTGGCAATGCGCAGGATCTGATCAAAAATGGCGTCTGTGATATCTCCAAAGTAGTAGGAACACGAGACAGTATCATGCTCGCGTTGATCCGCTATGGACTGGACGACAGCACATCATTCAAAATCATGGAGTTTGTTCGCAAAAATAAAGCCGGAAAGCCTATTCCAGACAATATGCTGACTGCCATGAGAGAAAAAAATGTTGACGAATGGTACATCGATAGCTTAACGAAAATTCGTTACATGTTTCCCAAAGCACATGCGGCGGCATATGTTATGAGTGCAATTCGCTTAGGTTGGTTCAAAGTTCATCAGCCGATCGTTTTCTACTGTGCGTATTTCAGTGCCGCACCGGACGGGTTCGATGGCGCTGTAGCGTCCAAAGGCAAATCTCACGTAGCAAAACTGATTGCGGAAATCAAGGATAAAGACAAAAAAGATCGTACGCAAAAAGATGATGCGACCGTTGCCGCCATGCAGATCGCGCTGGAATGCTTAGGACGAGGTTATCGTTTTTTGCCTGTCGATCTTTATAAATCCGATGCGAAAATGTTCCTGCCTGAAAGCAATGGTATTCGTTTGCCGTTCGGTAGTCTTCCCGGACTTGGGGAAGCGGCGGCTTTGAAACTGCAAGAGGCACGTGTGGACGGAGAATATTTTTCCATCGAAGACTTAAAACAGAGAACGGGAATCTCCAAAGCCGTTGTCGAAATTCTGGACCAAAGCGGTGTCTTAGATGGGTTGTCAGAAACAAATCAAGTTTGCCTTTTTTAACACAAAAGGGAAGTATATGCTTTATTATAATTTTACAGTTTTTTTCATTAAAATCGAAAAATGTTATAAAATTTAACAAAAAAATATGAAAAAACTCTTGTAAAATGGGAAAAATGATGGTATACTGTAACAGACAAGAAAAAGGTATTATTTAGAAAGGATTTATTTATGAATAAAACTCAACTGATTGACGCCGTTGCCACAAAAACCGGCATCAAGAAAAAAGAAGCTGAAAAAATCATTTCCGCCGCACTTGACGTGATCGCAGAAACACTTGCTGCAGGTGAAAAAGTGCAAATTTCTGGTTTGGGTTCTTTTGACGTTAAGACAAGAGCTGCAAGATCCGGCAGAAACCCTAAAACGCAGGAAGCAATCGAAATTGCAGAATGCAGATATCCTACATTCTCTGCAGGTAAAAGCCTGAAGGACACGATCAACAAAAAATAAATGACATTAGAAACAAAGCTGCGAAAAGCGGCTTTGTTTTTTATCCAGGAAAGGAATATTAAATCCATGCGTTTAGATAAATATCTCAAAGTATCCCGAATCATCAAAAGAAGAACTGTCGCAAACAACGCTTGTGACACCGAACACGTTAAAGTAAACGGACGTGATGCTAAAGCGTCTTATGATGTAAAAATCGGCGATATTATTGAAATTTCATTTGGTGAAAAAACATTGCGTGTGCGTGTAAAAGACATCAAAGAACACACCTTAAAAAATGATGCCTCGGAACTCTATGAAGTGATTGATTAACTTGTCATCTTTTCTCCCAGTTTTGCATATCTTAAAATAAAGTTATATGCAAAGAGGGGGGATCTTATTTGGCAGAGTCCTCAAATACAACCACAAACAACAAAAAAACAGCGCTTCATTTGATCAATAGAGAAAAATTAGAATTAGACGGCATTCAAGATGTGCTGAGCTTTGATGAAATGAGCATCTATCTGATAACAGAAAATGGGAACCTTTTAGTTGAAGGAAACGATTTACATATTACAACGCTCGATGTGGTATCCGGAAATTTAATCATTGAAGGTTTTGTCCGTTCAATGGTTTATAATGACAAAGAAACAAATAAAAAAGGCGGTTTCTTTTCAAGGATTATTAAATGAAAAATTTTTTCTATGACTCTTGTGTAATTTTCTTTCAATCTATGATTCCGGGTATTTTTATCGGTTTTCTTTATGATTGTTTTCGTATTTTTCGCATCGGAAACATAGCAAAGCAATCTAGGATTGGCTCGCTTTATAACAAAAAAATGCCACCTCGTTCATCTCCCCAGACAAATGTGAAGATTTCTTTTTTTGTTAAGTTATCTGATTTTTCAAAAAAATCCTCCTTGTTTTTTCAAGATATTCTGTTTTGGATCTTTGTCGGTATTATTGAAATTGTTTACATTTTTCAAAGCAATAATGGTGAACTTCGATTATATAGTTTGTTTTTTTCAATTTTGGGCTTTGTGGTTTACTATAACACCATTGGAAAAATTGTAATGTATTTTGCAAAACATATTTTCTTGTTGGTACGATTTATCTTGGTTTGGATTGGCTTTGTATGTTATTATCCGTTTTTCCAAATATGTAACATATTCAAAAAATTGATTGCATACATTTTTAGGATCACCATCGTTCGTTGGCATACAGCTTTCACATATAAAAAAGAGCTACTGTGGAGCGAAACAAAGAAAAAAGAATTATTATCTGCAGCAGCAGAAGGTTTTGAATTTTATGAAAAAGAAAAGCAATTTACTTAAAATCATTTTAGCAGGAACCTCACTTATTTTAGCGATCGCCACTATTTCTGTCCAAATCAGAACAAAAGAATTGGCGAATGAAAAAGAAGCTTTGGCCGAAACTTTAGAATCGTATCAGAATGCGATTGCGCAGATGGAATACGATTTGTTGCTTCCTAAAGAACAATACATCGAAAAATATTTGAGAGATATTTTGGATTACCATAAGCAGGACGAGATTATCTTTAAGGGAAGTGCTGAATGATTTTTTTCAAACTATTGACAAATAATTTGATAAAATGTTATAATATACAAAAGCAACAGAAAGGAATATCTTAAAAATGAGTGAAAAAATGACTATAGACGGAAAATATCTGATGTATAAAGGCAAACCCCTCGTAAGAGAAAATAATGTTATTTGCTATGGCAACATGACAGATAAATGTTATTTGTTCATGATGATTCTCACAACAAAAAAAGTTGGAAACGAAGAAATTCCGGATAATATCTTGGTTCAAGTATTAACCACAGGCCCCAACCCAAAAATCATCAAACAAGGTAACAAAAACGGTTTCCATGCTGCATTCGATATCGGCACTATTTGGCTTGAACGAGCACTTGCAGATTCTTCAATTTAAGTAAAAAAGAACCCCGGAGAAGGGTTCTTTTTTATTATTCCACGAAATAGATCTCCTCGTTTTTCTTGATGTTTCTTCTTTTGTACTATATAAAATCTAAAGTTTGTTCCTGTTCCTAAAGTTCCGGGTGAGCTTGGTGGAACTATTGGAATTTTTGAAAGATATATTGCTGTTCATGGCGTTCATTATCTTTTTGATCTATTT
Organism: uncultured Lachnospiraceae bacterium; assembly: GCA_964466625.1. Lineage (GTDB taxonomy): Bacteria > Bacillota > Clostridia > Oscillospirales > CAG-272 > QALR01. The sequence goes on from CAYXQF010000001.1 coordinate 15,124, forward strand.
GAAAAAATTAATGAGCATTTAGATGGTCTTTATAAACCGGGTAAAGATGTTTCTCCTGAGCTTGCTTCACGTCGTAAAATGTCATGGATTAATAAATTTAATGAAGCATTGTTGTTTTATGGTATTGATCCAGATGAATATTTGAATCCTGAGAGTGGAAATCCTTTTTACCGTGGCTCTGATAATGTTATTAAATACAGGGTTGTTTTACCTGCTGAGTTTGAAACTACGCGGATAAATCAATTGAATGAGATTATTAGATCTCAGCAAGAGGAAATTAAGTCTTTGAAGTTAGAATTGCTTGAAAAATCGGCGTTTTGAGAGGTACGGAGATGGAAAAAATCAGAAGAAAATATTTTTTGTCAAAAGATGATAGCGATTATACGCAGTTTGTGAATCGCTGGATAGATCATGACGGTAAGATCATGAAGTTTGCTTGTGAGCTCCTCGACAAAGCAATGATCAAGGAATCAGCTAAGCTTGTCCCTTACGAAAAAGAGATCTTTTATTTCTACGTTAACGAAATGAAGCTCTTTGTATCTTATGAAAATACGGGTTTCCAAGTGAATTACCTTGTTTGTTCAGAGAAGCACGGTTGTGTAATTCTTCGTTTACCTTGTTTTTATGATGTACTTAAGTACCTTTATACCGATATGGTCGAGCAGGATCTTCGTCAGATCTGTGAGGAGTTTTCATCTCCTGGCGTTGATGATCCAGATTGAGAGGTGCGGAGATGGAAAGAAAATTTATGCTACATAATAGCATTAGAAAGTTTAGAAAGCACCTTGGTATGACACAAACAGATCTTTCGAAAGCTGTAGGTGTATCTAAAAATGCGATTTCTTCTATAGAAAATCATGTATATAGTCCAAGTGCTTGTTTAGCTTTTCGGCTTTGCCAGGCTTTGGATTGTTCTTTTGAAGATCTATTTTTTCTTGTAATAGAGAATGATTGAGAGGTGCGGAGATGCTTGAATACATTCAAAGTTTATCAAATGCAGATCTTCTTCCCGGCTTCCTATGGTTTGGAATCGTTTTTTTCATGGTTTGTGTTGGTGAAATAATGTTGAATTTTGTAAATATGATTCTTCAAAAAGCGTTTTTATATCGGCATGTTCGGAAACTTCTTTGTAAAATGAGTGAAGAAGAAATACAAGTATTTATTGAAACGTTTTGCAGGAGGGTAGAAAATGAAAACAGCAAATAGTTTTCTCCCGGATCCTGCGCCGATGTATTCGGCAAAATGTGATGACGGTTCGCTTTTCTTTGATGATGTGGACGTGCTGCAGCATTGTAGGGAGCTTGGTTTGCCCTTGTATATACGTTATGATCATCACTTAGAAACGGTCAAAATGATGAATGATCTTGAAAAACACTATGACAGTTTACGTGTAAAATACGAAAATTTGCTTGCAATGATAATGGGCTCCGGAGTGAGCTCTGATGAAACAAATTTAAGAATTAAAGAGTATCTAAATGAAATTAAAGAATAAGAGAGGTTTTATATTATGAAAGCACAAGTAATTGGTTTTAGAACGTTTAAATCTTCCTATGGTAACGATTGTATTGAACTCCATGTTATTTCAAGTTCTCGTAAAGAGGACTTTAAAGGTCATGAATGCCGTGTCGAGAGTTGCAGACTTGATCGTGTGACTGGCGGTGCAGTTACTCTCAATTGCCTTGTAAACATTCTCTATGATAGAGGGTATCAAGGTAAAACTGAGGTTTACGAAGTTGAGGTTCTCCCTCCCGAACAAGCGAATAGATCTATTTAACCCCCATTTCCGGGTGCGGTTTTGCAGCATTAAAAAAGCCACTTAGACAAACTTGCATGAAACTGTAGGTAGCTGCGCTGCAGATGTGTACTATAAAGGCTTTCCGCGTCCATCTCCTGTATAAAAAATGATTCCAGAGTGACAAGCTCGGCGCCGATCGGCGCGAACGGTAGTAAGAAAAGAGGTCGATCACCATGAAAAAACAATTTATAAAGGTTCTTGCTATTGTGGTTTGTGCTTGTTTCTTTTTTGTTACACAAGTTTCTGCTGCTTCTAATAATGTAATTTTTGATTCACTATATATTTCTGCCGTTGTCAATAATTCTACTTATACAGCTAGCACTACACCAACGAATTATCAAAATAATATTACATTAACTTTATCAAATGTGAAATATACTTTTACTTGTCAATGGGTAGGCAGAACACCGTCACAGACTGTTACGACAGGCCGAACTTTGACTAATTTTACTTTGCCGGTAAATATTCCTGCAGGTAATGTTTTGCCAAGTGATATAATGGTTAGTTGTTATTATACCTATAGTGATACGGCTAATTTAATTAAAAATATTACTTTAAATTATTCCGACGGTTCTTCCTATA
>CAYXQF010000001.1:17510-23952 GCA_964466625.1 uncultured Lachnospiraceae bacterium
GGGATATTGATTATACTATTCAAGATTATTTTTCTATTACTTTTTATTTGAATAGTTCTAATACTAGTACAAATATGTATGATTTTGAATTAGTGAATTTTGATTTTGTTCCCACAAAACAAGTTGATTCGATTTATGTTGAATGTATAGGTGCAAGTAGCTATTGTTGGGCGTATGGTTTTCTTGTCAATGACCTTGGATATTTACCGTCTTATGAGGTACCGTCCGGTGGTGGTATTTCAGAAGAACAACAGCAAGCCAATGAGGAGATCCTTGCTGGTATTGCTAGTATTGGTGCGCAGCTTTCTGCCCATGAAAGCGATATTGTAGGAAAGCTTGAAGAAATTCAAACAGAGATTCAAGGTGTTCAAGCAGAGCTTGAAAGCGTGAATGAAAATCTTGATGCAATAGAGTCTGAAGCTTCAAGTTATTATTCCGAAATGGTTACACCTAATGAAACATATCAATCTGCTGTTGGATCAATGGAATCTGCACGTCAAGAGGGACAAGCTATTGTTGATGAATATAATGATCTTAATAATCAGTTAAGCAAGCCTACGGTTGATGATCTTCTTCCTGATTATGATCGTGTTGTTGATGGTTACGTTGATTACACTATTTTTGATGTATTTTCAACGATCTATGAAAATGGGTATATAATGTTTTTGCTTTTGGTAACAACTTTTTTTGGCGTTGCAAGCTTCGCTTTGTTTGGAAAGAAGGCGTGAGATGTTACGAAATATACTTGATTTTTTACAAGAGATAGGCAATTATTTTGTAGCTGTATGGGATTTTATAACCGGTTTGATTAGTGATATTGTTTATGTTATAAAATTGCTTTCTTCTTTGCCGTTCGGTTTTCAAGATGCTTCTGTTTTTTTCGGTTGGCTTCCACCATCTATTGTTGTTTTTCTTGTCGGTTTAACTGCTGTTGCGATAATTTATAAAATTTTAGGTCGGGAGGGGTAAAAATGTTAGAATATATGAAAACTTTCTTTATTACGATATTTTATAATATTATGCAATGGTTTGACACTATGATGATTGATACCGGTCATATTGTTTGGATAGGTACGGCTTTTTTGATGGTTGCAAGTTATCGTTTTATTATTCGTCCTATGTTTGGTGTTTTTACTCTTTCAATGATTGGTTCTGATTCTAATAAAAATTTTCAAAAAGCAAATAAAGATAAGGAAAAATAATCATGCAATATATATTTTATCTTTTTGCCGTGGTTATGCTCGGTTTAATTTACATTCGTTTGGGTGAATTGAAGAGGAAGTGATTTTGTGCTTGATTTTTTGAATCAGTATTTGAATTTATATGTTTCTTTCTTTTCTTCGGAGTATTTTACTATATTTGGCTATGCAGTTTTTTGTCTTGCGATGCTTACTTTTTTAATAAAGGTGGTGTATTATCTTGTACGATTTGATTGATTCCTTAATAGGTCATACTTGGCAATCAAACTATACGTCAGATCAGCAGTACATTTATTATATTGCCGGTGCTTGTATTCTTTTGTTTTCGGTTGTTTTTATAGATCTGGTTTATAGATTTATATCTTCAATATTTAAATTTTAATTTAGGAGGAATTTGTTATGTTGGAACAGGTTACTACGGGTCTTAGCACTGTTATTTCTTGGTGCGCTACACTTGTTACATCTCTTTTCAGTGAAAGTGGTGAACTTAAGGAACTTGCTACGCTTGTTGCGATTGGCATCGCTGCTTCTGCGTTGTTCCTCGGTGTAAAAGTTATCAAGTCCCTTGTTTGGGGTATGTAAGCTTTTGCCAAAAGCACCGCCTGCGGATTTATCCGCATGCGGTGCCTTTTCTAAGAAAGTTGGTGTGAGATGGTTACTTTGGTTTTTGGATTGCCGGGAGCCGGCAAAACAACGTTGATGGCTTCTAATGTTGTTCGTCACCTTAAAAAGAAACGTTATAAGCACGTTTATGGTAACGTTCGTATGGCTGTACCGGGATATACATATATTGATAATGATTGTATTGGCAAGTATGATATATCAGACTGCGCGTTGCACATTGATGAAGCGACCTTATTTGCGGACAATCGAGCTTATAAAGAGTTTGATAAGGGCAAACTTATTTATTTTCTCGAACATCGTCATTTTGGTGCAGATATATATCTTTATACTCAACAGTGGGACGGCGTTGATAAGAAGATCAGAGCGATTACCGATAGAGTATTTTATATTTATAAGCCATTCTTCTTCGGTAAATGGTGGTCCATCTATTACCGTATTCCATACGGTATCATAATTCCAGATAAAAAGACAGGTGGCGATAAGCTCGGCGAGATTATCCAAGGCTATTGTAAGCCGTCCTTGCTTATCAGACTATTCGCCCCGAAGATCTTCAGACCGAAATTTTACCGATTCTTTGATAGCTTTGAAAGACCATATCTCCCACCGTTGCCCAAGAAGTATACACCTTATATTAAAGCAAAGGGAAGAGTTGTGAAAACAGTTCCATCCCCTGCAGAACCTCCAACGGTAGTAAATGACAAGTCAGACAAGCAGGATCCTACTCCGGTTCGCCCCGATGAAACACCAAAAACAGTAGATCTACAACCGTTAACGGTAATGCCCGGCATAGATATTAAGATATAAATTCATTTATTTATGGCTTTCGTTCCTTTGCAATTATGTGTTGATGGTGACTAAAGCGCGTGGTATGTAAGTTTACATACCATCATATTTTAACGCGATTGCCCCCACGGCGAGTGGTGCGAGAGCTTTAACCAGGTTAAGGAGATCAAGTTCACGGTGTGCGGCGGAGCACACCAAGCTAAAACCAGTTCAAAAATAACTACCTTTGCCGCCCCTTGAGGGGCGGTTTTTTCATGCAATTTTTTGCCGAAAGTAGGCGCCAACGGCGCCGGATCCCAACACGGGCTTGTATTACCGTGTTGGTCTCGTAGTGGCTATGTAGCCACGGAGGGACCAACTCGGCTTATTCTATCTTCAGTCGCCTTGTGGCGACGTGCGGGGCGGCACTTGGCAGCATCTTTATATTGTGCGTTTGTAATACTTATACGCGGGTTCGCGCGCGTTGTATTAGTTTGGTGCGTGGTATGTGGTTTTGGCGGAAGAGCTGCCGCCCCGCAAAAGACCGTTGTTTCCTCAGCGCCTGCAGGCGCGTTTTCTCGATGAATTTAGGGGATTTCATTGTTTTTTTCTTGACAATTTATTAAAAATATGTTAATATTGAATCATAATCGTATTTTCGAAAAGGAGATGGATAAAAATGGAAATGCAACAGAAAGTTTTACAAAATCGTATTATAGATTTTGGTAAAGTTGTTTCTAAGAGAAATGTTCAAAAATATGGTCGTGCAAATATGCCGTTTAAATATGAACCTGGCGAAATTATTGGTTCGGTTCGTAATGAGGGAGATAAATCTCCCGGTGTATATCAGAAGCTCGATTATATTAAAGCTATTTTTCGTAATTGCACAATTAACGAGGTCTTGGATTGGGTTGGCCTTGATCCAAACGCATTTTCAAGTAATTTTCTTGAAAGTGCTTATACAACTCTTGATACTTGTTCTATTGTGTTTAGAATGGAGTTTAATCATATCTTGATACAGATTAAACAAGCGGATTATGATAGACTCGATAAAAGCGGAAATCTTTTTGTCCAGAACGTAGCAAACATTGATTTGATTATCAGCGGTCAAGGCTTGGACTTTCTGCGTTTTAACGGAATTGATGTAGATACGTTATATAGAGATGAATCTCGTTGGAATCCGGCTTGGCATTTTACGCGTGTTGATTTTGCATATGATTTTATCAATTATAGAGCTGATTTCGTTGAACAATTTTTGAAGTATTGTCGTGAGAATCAAACTCCCGGGCAACGAATTGTTTGTGGTAGCAAAAAATCTTTCATTTGGCGTTATTGGGACGTACGCGCAATGTGTGTTTGGATTGGATCCCGCGGTTCAAAACGTTTTCTTCGTGCATATGATAAACGGATTGAACAATCTAATTTTGATACAAAAACTTATGTTAAACCGAACCCTTATGGAAATCCTGATTCTTGGATTCGCATCGAGTGGGAAGTGCATGATGATGTAGCGCAAAAATTGATTTTGGACGCTGCTCCTATGTCAGCGATTTTAAAAGAGCTTTTTGAGTATTACGATTTTCAAGACGTTGCGAATACTACGGAGCGGAGTAGAAAAACCGCTGATTTTTGGTTTAACCTTTTTGATTGGAATTTTCTTCAGTCAACTGTACAAAATCTAAATTTTATATAGTACGCTCGTCCCTCGCGAACACGCCTTTTGCTTGTCACCTTGCTTTTTGGGTTCTCCGCGCGCTTAGGCGCGCGTGGGCATTTCCGTCTGCTCCTTTTTTCATTTTTTGGAGCGCCCCCACTTGTTTTTTGTTCGCCTTTGTGGTACAATATCTTTGCTGAAATACTTCCACAGGGTTTGCTCCTTAGCCCGAATATAACACAAAAAACGCCTTTTGTCAAGGCGTTTTTTTCGTTACGGTGGAAAGCGTGGAAAACTCGCGTGCGAGTTTCCCACCCTTACCACCTCTTTTTCCACTACCACCACGGTGGCGCGCTAACGCGCGCGATTTGGCGTTATCTTGCCGTTGGCGGTAGAGTTTATAGGTGTAATCCGTACCATTTATATTATATTCGTTACCGTTCGCGGTAAAATAATCCGCTTGATAATAGCGGTAAATCGGCTCGCTTAAAGCTCCACCATGGAGATACCACCGACCGCCCACGCGCCCATAAAGATCTTTCATCATATAGTCACGAATCCGCTTCGCCACCGTCAGCCATTCCTCACCGTTAGCATCGATCTCCGTTACAGTAGAAAAGCCATATTTCCATTCGGGGAAATTATAAATCACCTTGCGCCCTCGATGCTGCCCACTTTCGGCGCATTTAAGAGCCGATCGGTTCATTACGCCATGAAAATGTATGGCTCGCTCATCGTCATGATATTCGGGAACAAGAATATATTTCAAGCCCTTGCGCCGAACAGCATTGTCAAGCCAAGTATTCATTCGCTTTATCACAGCGCTATAATCTTCTCGCGAGAATTGCAGTGTCAAAGTCACAAACAAATTCATGTCGGGATTGGCGCAAATGAGTTCAAATGCGCGTTTCTGCGCCCTTTTAAATGATTTTTCCACGTTATAGAGCGAGCGGGGCGCAATATTCGCTCTAAACGGCGCGTTTCTCGCTCCAATTCTTGCATTTCAGCCCGCTCTTCAAACGAACTCTTGTTCTTTTTCCGCACCTCTGCGCTCACCCCCCACATATCAAAGTCAAACGTCAAGATCTCATAGAGATACATTCCCCCATCGCCTCTAGGGAAATAAGTGTACCGTTGATTCAGCATACTACTGTTGACGGAATAATGCACCTTAAAAGGAATTCAAGTAATTACGAGCAATACCGCTCGCGCGGTCTTCGGCACAATGCGCCTACACCACGCGCTCGCTCTTCTTGCCGTCCGCAAGCGCCAAGCAAAAAGCTTGTATAAAATTGGCGTTTGGCGTAGTTCGCTGCCGCGAACTCGCGCTTGCGCTCGCAAAACGCGAAATTTTATATAGTACATAGTGCTAGAATGTGGATTTTCGCCATAAAAAAATCAAATAGAAATCCCAAAGATGTTCTCATCATTTCGCGAATTTCTATTTGATTTTTTATTGAATAAAATGAATTCTTTTCAATGCTTTATAGATTTTTTCACCTTTAGGTAAAATCAAAACATCTTGTGCAGTAAAAGTTTTGAACGCAAATAATAACAAGAAATAAACAATCGCTGTTGCAATAATAGAAATCAAAGTTCCCACGTTGGGATAACCACTGCGTTTGATCAACTCATAAGTTGCAACCGTCACAAACGATGACAAGATTGCTGCAATAAACGGTTTGACAAATTTAATAATAAATGTCGGTCGAATCCCGACATGTTTGATGACGAAACAAAAATTGAAAAACGCCATAACGAAATATGCGACTAATGTCCCAATCGGTGCGCCATATACACCAATGGCAGAATTTCGAAGCAAAATATTATTCAAAATGATCTTGACAACGATTCCGCAGCCCATGGAAATAATTGGCTTGTATTGCAATTTATGCGATTGCAGTATTGATGTTGTGATTGTAAGCATCGCTGTGAAAAATACCGCAATGGATAATATGGAAAGCAACGGCGCTGCTTGTTCCACAGAAGCCTCGTTTGAGAAAAGCAATGACAAGATCGGTTTTGATAACACTGACATGCCGATTGCACATGGGATAGAAATAATGGCAGACATCTTTAAGCATGAATACATAACACGAAAAACCGCTTCTTTTCTACGCTTTTGCTCTTCCTCCGTTTGCACGGATTTATATGCTGCCAATGCTGCTGCCAAAGCAGGCGTCAATGCGGAAGCAATCGGTGT
>CAYXQF010000001.1:23962-58333 GCA_964466625.1 uncultured Lachnospiraceae bacterium
GCAAATGTGACATTGTTACAGCTAAGGTACTGTAATTGCCATATGCAATTTCTGCGACTTCTTCAGAAGCATATGATTTCATACAATTTATAATTGTAAAACTATCAATAATTCCCGTAAGATTAAGCGCAAGCGAACTCAAAGTAATCGGTGCCGCTATACTAATCATTTGCTTAAAAATGCTTTTTCTGGAAGATACTTCGCCAACGTCAGATGAATCATCTAAATCGCAATCTGCGCGATACAAGGCTTTGGAAATAAGCAAAAAGACCATACCGACCGCAACGCCGATGGTAATGCCCAAAATTGCATAAGCTGCCGCCGTTTCAATGCTTTCTCCAACGGAAAGCGCATAATAAGCAAGAACAATGCCGATTGCAAATTTCCCAATTGCTTCCATAACTTCACTGATCGCAATCGGAAGCATGTGTTGATTTCCTTGGAAATACCCGCGAATGGCGCTGGAAATACAAACAAAAAACAAAGTGGGCGAAATTGCCATGATACAAAGCATCGAAGTTTCGCTTCCCATTAAAAGCGCCAATTGCTTTGCAAAAAAGAACATAAATGATGTTCCAAGAATGCCCAAAACAAAAAACACCGTCAAGGCAACACGGAAAATTCGTTCAATTTGTTTCTTTCTTGCAGAATTCCGTTGTGTACCGGAAACCATAATCGCAATTGCTGTAGGTAAGCCTGCAGTAGAAACTACATACAACGTTGTAAAAATGTTATAAGCAATATTGAAATAGCTCATGCCTTGGTCATGCAAAATATTATGCAAAGGCACTTTGCATAGCAACCCTAATATTTTTACAACAAGATTCGATAATGTAAGGACGATTACGCCCGATAATATGCGTGTTTGTGCAGATTTTTTAGACAAAATAATTTACCTGCTCGTTTCGTTATTTTTAATCAAAGTACGTACTGATCACCTTTTTGAAATCGTATTTGACTTTTTCAATATCGATTGTTTTATATTCACCGTTTTCATAAAGGATATTTCCGTCTACCATCGTCATCACCACATTGGAAGAATTTGCGCTATAGAGGAAAGAATCACAATGATTATAAACAGGGATCGCATTGATCGCATCAAAATCCAATACAACGAGATCTGCTGAGAAACCTTCTGCAATTTTTCCGCAATCCACTCTTCTCTGCGCTTTTGCACCGTTTTGAGTAAGAAGCGGCAAAAATACTTCGGAACGCAATCTTGTCGTATCTCCTGTGATTCCCTTTTGCAAAATCGCAGTAACGTAAGCTTCTTTCATAATATCCAATGTATTATTCGAAGCCGCACCATCGGTACCAAGAGTTACATTGATGCCTGCATCCAAATAATTGGCAAGCGGCATCACACCGGAGCCAAGCTTTAAATTGCTGACAGGATTATGCACGACAGTTGCTCCATTTTCAGCAAAAATCTTCATATCATTTTCAGACAAGTGAACACAATGCGCCGCGATCACAGGAACACGGAAAAGACCGTGTTTTTCAAAAAATTCCGTAGGTGTCATACCATGACGTTCAATACATTCCAAATGCTCGGATTTGCTTTCAGAAACATGAACCTGAACCGCAAGTCCGTTTTCCAAACAAAAATCAGAAAGATATTGCGGAACAGCGGCAACGGTAGAATATTCCGCATGGATAGACATATCTATTTTTATTCTACCATCCGCAAAATTATGATAACGGCGGAAAAGTTCAATAGATTCCGCGAAACGTTCGTCTGTGTCAGCTCGAATCGAAGGATCAAAAGCGACCATAGAGCGTGAAATATTAGCTTTCAAACCGGATTCCGCCGTAGCCTGAACGATTTCATCGCAAAAGAAATACATATCAGAAAAGGAAACGGTGCCATTTTTAATCATTTCTGCAATAGAAAGCATCGTTGCGGCACGAACCGATTCCGGATACAAACGATCCTCTGCAGGAAAGATCTTCTCGTGTAGCCAACGGGATAGCGGAAGATCTTCTGCATAACCTCGGAAAAGCGTCATCGGCGAATGGGTATGACAGTTATAAAAGCCGGGACAAAGAAGTTTTCCCGTACCGTCGATCACACGGTCAAAAGTGTCATTTGGGTGATTTTTTCCAATATAATCGATCTTTTTATCTGCAACAGAAAGGAACATATCTTCTTTAACGTCGCCGTTTTCAAAAAGAATATCAATATTTTTGAACAAAATTTTCATAATTATAAATCCTTTTCGTTTTGAAAAATTTGGAGGCACTAATGTCCGATAAATTCACGAAAAACCGAATCATCGGGAACAAACTTTGCATCAATTTCAGAAACGTTTTTAAATTTTTCTTTGATACGAAGATAAAGCTCGTTTTCGCAAGAATCTTCGGAGTAATAAACCGTTTCCAAAAGGTAAGGTTTGATAACGGCAAGCTCATACGCAAGAGAGGAATTGATGATGAAATCCGCATTTTGACCATAAGGTATAATGTTTTTATCCTCATTTTCAACTACACCTTCCCAAAGTTCCAAGGTCCTTGAAACAGAGGCGTTACGGAAAAGAAAATCTCTTACAAGTCTTCGATAAAATCGAATTTCTCGTTTATCAAAGTATACATTTCCCGCTTTTGCGTCTTCTTCGGGACAAATATAAATAGAACGTGACACTTCTTTGGGAAGCGTTGCAATGATTTCAGGATAAATCGCCTGAATTCCTTCCAATATCACAATTTCATGGGATGCAGGGATATACGGAGTCATCGATTCCCTTTTTCCCGTTTTGAAGTCAAACCGAGGGATCATGGCGGTTTCGCCTTTCAAGATCTTCTCTACACAATCTGCAAAAACAGGAAAATCAATCGCGGAAATCGATTCATAATCGGGTTTTTCGTCATCGGAAATATCTGCACGATCTCTATAAAAATCATCGATGGAAATGATTTTTATAGTGATATCATGTTTTTTCAATTCTTCTTCCAATATATAAGAAGTTGTAGTTTTGCCTGAACAGGAAGGTCCAGCTAATGTTAAAAATTTCAAATTTTCAATTTCTGAAATCTGCTTTGCAATAGACAAGACTTGATTTTTATAATGTTCTTCCGCCTCGTATACGAAGGCGGAAATTTCTTTATCATTTTGGAATTTGTGATCGTATACAAACATAAGGAAAACTCCCTTACCAAAGATTTCGATAGAATTCTTCTATTTTTTTTGCCTTTTCCGCATTTTTATTGCCATCAGGGTCAGCAAGATACTCGTAAGGATATTTGTATTCGAAAATGCGGTCAATTTTCGTTCTGTCACGAGAAACCATTTTTGACACCGCACCGGCTCCGACAGCAAAAATGCTGTGGATTTCTTCCATCATATAGATATTGTAAAGTCCCTCCGTGCCAGGAAGCGCAAAACCGACATTTTCGAGATTGTCAACCGTGTTTTTTTGTCTGTAAATATAATACGGTATGTATCCTGCATTTTTGGCACTCAATTGAGAATAATCAACGCACTTTGACGTTTCGCTGAACGAATTCATATAAGCATTTTTGTTATGCGCAAAATCTGCCGCATTTTTAATGCAAAGCGTATGGAATGTCAAGTTCTCGGGATGCAATCTGACAAGAGCATCGATGGTCTCTGAAAAACTGCCAAATCCTTCACCGGGAAGCCCGGCAATTAAATCGGTATTGATCTGTTTGATATCCACTTTTCTTGCCATCTCAAAGGCACGATAAAAATCTGCAGCGGTGTGTTTTCTGCCGACAAGCTCCAAAACATCATCGTTAAGTGTTTGTGTATTGATGCTGACTCTTGTAACACCGTGGTTTTTGATCACAAGAAGCTTTTCTTCCGTAATTGTATCAGGGCGTCCGGCTTCAACCGTAAATTCTTCCAAAGAGTTCGGATCAATGCGCGCGGTAATGGTATCAAGAAGAATTTGCAACTGCTTTGCATTCAATGTTGTAGGGGTACCGCCACCAATATACACTGTCGAAATTGTTAATCCAAGATCGCGAATACGGTCAATCGTATCGTTAATATCACGGCACAAACGCTCAAGATAAGAATCGAGAAGTCCCAAAAGCTTTGCGGAAGTAAACGAAACAAATGAGCAGTAGCTGCATCTGGATGGACAAAACGGAATAGAAATATATAAGCTGCAGGTATCTGGCTTTACTTTTGCAATTACTTCCGATTCCAACGCTGCAATTTCTGTCACCAGTGTCGCTTTTTTTGGATTCACCAGATATTCACGAACCAAAGAATTGCGAACTGTTACTTGATCAATCCCTTGACTGAGATCGCTGATAGCAAGTTTTGCAGGACGAACGCCCGTCAAAATACCCCAGGAAGGAATAACCCCTGTTAATTTTTTGCCGGCTTCCAAAAATGCTTTTCCGCAAGCAATACGCTCGGTCGAAACTTTTTCCGTGCCATCAAGATGTCTCGGCTCCGTGTGCGTATGCATAGCAGAAGCATCTCCGTTTTTCAAAACAACGGTAGCGCAAACACCGGCATCGGTATCGTTTACTACAACATCGGCAGAAAGTTCATCAGATGTATTCTCTGAAAACTTTACGCCGGGGAAAAAAAGCATGCAGAGCGTTTGTATATAATATTCATTGATATTGCCATTGATGTGAATTTTCATAGAAAATTTATTTTCCTTTTCTTCTTAATACTTCGCTTTCCATCACAATCGTCACAGGTCCGTCAGCACCGATCGTCAACGCCATATCGGCACCAAACACACCAGTTTCCACGTTTCTGACGTCCTTTCTTAAAAGCGAAACAAAATATTCATAAAGAGCATTGGCGCGTTCCGGCGCTTCTGCATTCATATAATCCGGACGGTTTCCGTGTGCATAATTCGCACAAAGCGTAAAATTGGACACCACTAGCGCTTCGCCGTTGATGTCGATCACGCTTTTATTCATTTTTCCGTTTTCATCGCAAAATATGCGAAGCTTAGCAATCTTTGCCGCCAAAAGCTCAGCATCTTTTTCCTCATCTCCCTTGGCAACACCAAGCAAGATCATCAAGCCCTCACCAATTTCACCGGAAAGCACACCGTCTGCAATTACGCTTGATTTAGAAACCCTTTGTATAACTGCTTGCATAAAGCCTCCATTTATTTGACATATCCGCGGCTAACATCGTTTACGCCTTTGATTGATTTAAGTTTGGAAATAATACTGTTAAAATGCGCAAGATTTTTGCAAGCAACGCTCATATTGATCAATGACTGATCGATGCTCATTTTCTGTGTGTTGATTTGCAAAATAGACACTTTCATATCAGCAAGCGCTACGCTGATATCCGCAAGCATGGAAATTCTGTCATCAGCGATAATTTGCATAAGCGCTTCATACTGCTCTTCTTTTTGTGTTCCGGAATTCTTTCGCCATTCCACATGAACCAAACGATCTTTGTTTTGTTCTGTGCAGTTAATAATATTGGGACAATCGCATTTATGAACAGAAATACCATATCCTTTGGTAATAAAGCCAACGATATTGTCACCCGGCAACGGGTTGCAACATCTGGCAAATTTAACCTGGCAGCCCTCTACGCCGTCAACGATAACACTGCCAAATTCTCCGGAAGGCGTTTTCTTTTCCGACACAGGTACCTGTGCGACATTGGTAATTTGCGGTTCTTGATTAGGTGTAATGACTTTGTCGTACTCGTCGCGCAAACGGTTAGCAATTTTATTGATAGAAAGGCCACCGTAACCAATGATGTTAAACAAATCATCTGCGCATTCCATACCAACACGCGAAGCAATTGCCGCGGTAATCGCATTGAACTGTTCTTCCGAAAACGTTCCGGGATATCTACGCATTTCCGCAATGATCTCATCACGGCCGGTTTCGATGTTTTCGGCGCGTTTTTCTTTTTTGAACCATTGACGGATCTTTGCTTTTGCTTCACTGGTGCGAACAATCTTGAGCCAGTTTCGGCTGGGGCCTTTTGTCGAAGAAGATGTCAAAATCTCGACGATTTCACCATTTTCGAGAACATGATCGATCGGAACGATCTTACCGTTGACTTTTGCGCCAACCATTCGGTTACCAACGCCTGAATGGATATGATACGCAAAGTCAATGCAGTTGGAGTTCTGCGGCAAAGTCACCACGTCACCCTTAGGCGTAAAGACAAAAGTTTCGTCTTGGAAAATATCAATTTTCAGCGCATCAATAAATTCATCAGGATCGGAAGTGCTGGATTCATTTTCGACCAGTTTTGCGATCCATTCTAGCTTTTTATCAAGATCGGAATCTCCGCTATCACCGGATTTGTATTTCCAGTGTGCCGCAATACCGTATTCAGCGATATGATGCATTTCCCAAGTACGGATCTGAACTTCAAAAGGAATGCCGTCGTGACCAATAACCGTGGTATGCAAAGAGCGGTACATATTCGGTTTCGGAATCGAAATATAATCTTTGAATCTGCCCGGCATGGAATTATACATATCGTGAATAATACCAAGCACCGTATAGCATTCCAGCTCAGTATTTACAATAATGCGTACGGCATAAAAGTCATAAATTTCATCGAAGCTCTTGTTCTGACGGAACATTTTACGATAAACACTATATACAGACTTAATGCGTCCTTCCAAAGTGCAATCAATACCGCTTTCACGAACCTTTTGCTCGATGGCATTTTTTGTGCTGACGATCAAATCTTTGTTCATGCCGAATTTTTGATTGATGTCATTTTTTACTTCGTCATATCCGATCGGGTCCAAATATGAGAGCGCAAGATTTTCGATTTCTTGCTTGATCTTCTGCATACCGAGACGGTGTGCTAAAGGCGCATAAACGTGCATCGTTTCCAATGCGATCATGCGGCGCTTCGCCTCAGGTTGTGCATTCAAGGTGCGCATGTTATGCAAACGATCCGAAAGCTTAATGAAAATTACACGAATATCTTTTGCCATTGCCAAAAGCATCTTTCGGATATTTTCCATTTGCTCATCTTCTTTATTGTTGAAATGAAGATGAACAAGTTTTGTCAAACCATCTACCATCGCAGCTACTTGATCGCCAAACTCTTTCTTGATCTTGGGAAGGTCAATTTTATCGGAGCAATCTTCCACGGTGTCATGAAGCAGTGCCGCGCAAATAGAGTCGGTATCTAGTCCCAGTCCGGCAACAATCTCTGCAACGGCAACAGGATGACAAATATAAGCTTCTCCACTTTTACGAAATTGTCCTTCATGAAGCTGCTTTGCCACTTCATAAGCTTTCGTAATTTTTTCTATATTATATTTTTTTCCTGACGCTGCTATTGTATTCATCAAAATATCAAATCCGTCTGACATAAAATACTGCCCTCCTAACGGTTTAGTTCTTTGTGATAAGTTTCATAAGCGGTGTATCCGCAAGATTTTTTTTGCTGTTTGTTTCCAAACGTTTTATATAATAAGTAGCAATCCTGTTTTTTTCAAGTGTTATTAATTCGCTCTCCGCGAAAACCTGCAAAATAACGCAAGCTTTCAAATAAGAAATCGTATTGCAAGAAGCAAGCAATTTCATCATGCTGACGTTTTTACCTCTTGCAAAACCAGCATCGCGTAAAACGTGATAGAGCGCTGCGAAATCTGCTCTGTTCGGAATATCTTCCGTGTCGATTTGAAGCTCACCACTACAAACGTTTTCAAATTCACGTTCAATCTGCTCAATTTCCTGCCATGTTGCAAGAGAAAAGTCAATATCGCGAACGATAAGTTGAACTGTTTTATTCCCACGAAACTCGTTGACATTGATCGAGCAAAGCAAATCCACCTGATCTCCAACAGCAAATCCTTCCATCAGCAAATTCTGACCGAAAAACACTGCAGAGATTATCGTGTGATTTTTTGAAAGTAAAAGTCTTGTGTGTTTTCCCATGCTGAGAGGAACAAGCTCTTGTATTTCCAGTTCCTTCACCAGAAAAATAGGTTCAGGGTTTTTAGCACCATATGGTTCCAGTTTCGAAAGCTCCGCAACCATTTCCAAAGAGATTTCCTGCTCGTCGATTTCCGTTTCAACAAAAGTCTTCGGTGCGCAATCTGGCAAGGAGAGCTTCTCCTTCGCATATTCATTCAAAAGTTCTTTGAATTCCGTTAATTTACCATATTCAACAGATAATCCCGCTGCCAGTTCATGTCCGCCGTATTTTACCAGTAATTTTTCACACGCAGCAAGTGCCTCTACCATATTAAGCCCTTTTATGCTTCTCGCTGAACCTTTTCCGACAAGCTCACCGTCTGCGGACGTCGTATCAAAAGAAATCAGGATTGAGGGCTTCCCAAAACGTTCCGTGATCTTTGAAGCTACGATACCAATGACACCTTGATGCCAATGATCGCTACTCAAAACCAAAACGCTCTCTTTTTCGAGATCGTGCTCTTGTTCAATCTGTAAAAGTGCTTCATCAAAAATAAGATTCTCTGTTTGCTGACGCTCCTTGTTGATCATACAGAGTTCGTCTGCAATCACTTCTGCCAGCCTTGGCGAATCGGAAAGGAAAAGCTGAACCGCGCGTGTGGCATTACCGATTCTACCGGCAGCATTGATACGAGGTGCGATCGTATAGCCGATAACAGAAGAAGTTATTTTCTTCGAAGCATCTATGCCAACGGCGCGAAACAACGCACGAATACCGATATTTCTGGGTTTTGCAAGCAAACCAAGTCCCATATATACCATAATACGATTTTCATCGCAAAGAGGCATCACATCGGCAATGGTTCCTATCGTGACAAGATCAATGTACCGACGGCACATATCTTTTACCGTAAAAAGATTATATTCACCGCAATTGACAAGGTCAAGCTCAAGCGCACACAAAACTTTGAAGATAACACCAACACCTGAAAGTTCTTTGAAAGGATATTCACAATCCGGGCGCTTGGGATTGACAACAGCATCGCAATCCGGAAGTTCCGGACGGCACTGGTGGTGGTCTGTCACAACAACGTCAAGTCCGATAGATTTCGCATAACGGATTTCTTCAATTGCCGTAATGCCCGTATCGACAGTAATAACCAAGCGCGTACCATTCTCGTGAATTGTTTGAAAAGCTCCGATATTAAGACCATACCCTTCGTTTTCTCTTGTTGGAATATAATAGTCAACATCAGCACCATGTTCTTTCAAATACATGTATAAAACGGACACCGATGTTACACCGTCCACGTCATAGTCGCCGTAAATTGTTATTTTTTCACCTTTTTCCAATGCTCGTTTAATACGAATGATGGCACGATCAACATCTTTCAAAAGATATGGATTATACAAAAAAGCATCACATTTCGTAACGAACGCTTTGGCTTTTTTAGGATCGGTGTATCCGCGATTGATGAGAAGTTTAGCACACAAAGGATCAATAGAAAGAAAATCCGACAATGTTTTCACCATATTCAAATCTTGTTCTGCCACAACCCAACATTTTCTGTCAAACATATATGGGATTTTCCTCCTTGTGATTCATGATAATTGTTTATATTTTTCCATAAGGGCAAGTGCGCATTTGATGCCGTCTACAGCGGCGCTGGTAATACCTCCGGCGTATCCTGCACCTTCACCGCACGGATACAAATTTTCAAAACCCGGTGCCAAATAGCGTTCATCTCTCGGAATTCTTAGCGGCGAAGAAGTTCTCGTTTCAACGCCCGTCAAAATAGCGGAATCAGACGCAAATCCGCGAATTTTTCTATCAAAATTTTGAAGGCCGAATTTCAACGACTCAGCAACAAATGCCGGCAAAACCTGATCAAGTGCCGTCATCGTGACATTGCCATCGCGATAAGTAGGTAAAACCTTTGTCGGTGACGTATTTGCAGTTTTGCCGAGAAAATCGCCAACCGTTTGACAAGGGGCACAATAGTTTTTACCGCCGGCTTCATATGCGCGCTGCTCCAATTTGCGCTGAAACATGATCGCGTTCTCAAGTGTATTTCCATAGTCACTGGGATTGACTGATACTGCAACGGCGCTATTGGCATTCTTGCCATCACGAGCAAAATTGCTCATTCCGTTTGTAACAACGCCGCCTTCTTCACTCGCTGCCGAGACAACTTGTCCACCCGGGCACATGCAAAACGTATATACACCGCGTTCTCCATGGTGACAAGAAAGATTATATTCTCCCTTCGGGAGTTGGGGATTTCCTGCCACATTTCCATACAAAGCGTAATCAATATCATTTTGCAAATGTTCAATGCGAACTCCGACGGAAAACGCTTTCGGCGTCATCGAAACACCTCTCGTCTGAAGCATATGGAACGTATCTCTGGCGCTATGTCCAAGCGCCAAAATGAGCGCACCGCAAGGAAGTTCACCCTTATTTGTTTTGATTTTCGTTACTCGATCGTTAGCAAAACAGATATCCTCCAATTTGGTATCATAAAGAACCTCGCCACCAAGGTTTTTGATTTTCTTCTCCATATTGGATACAACAATCTTCAAGTAATCGGTTCCGATATGCGGCTTGGCTTTATAAAGAATTTCTTTTGGTGCACCGAGTTTTTCCATTTCAGAAAGCACCAGTCCGCATTTCGAATCATTGATTCTGGTGACGAGTTTTCCGTCCGAAAAAGTTCCTGCACCGCCGGCACCAAATTGAATATTGGATTCTGTATTTAATATTCCGTATTTCGAAAAACGCTCTACATCTTCCGTCCTTTTCTCCACAGAAGAACCTCGTTCAATGATGAGCGGGCGATAGCCGTTTTCAGCAAGAAGCATGCCGCAAAACATTCCGCACGGACCAAACCCAACAACGATCGGGCGGGCAGAAAGTTCTTCGTTTCCAAAATGAATTTCCAAGGAATCCTCTGTCATAGGCACGATACCATCAAGAGCCAATGCTTTCGCATTGGCTCTTTCGGAAGTTTCCGCGATGACCGAATAGACAAAACAGATATGATCTTTTTTTCTTGCGTCAACAGAAGTTTTATAAATCTCCATCGAGCCAAGGCTTTTCGAAGAAAAAAATTTTAAAAGACGTTGTTTCGCTTTAGCAAAAACTTCTTCTTTCGGAGAATCGATCGACAGTTTTATATTTTGAACAATATATTTTTCCATTTCTTCACTTCGCTAATTTTGATATCACAACATTAATATAGTCTTGAGATTTATACGTGATTGAAAGATTGCTGATACCGGTTGGCAACCTATAGACAAGCGGGAGCGGAACGGTTATGGACTGTCCCGGAGCAACCGTGCTAAGATCCACAGTAGACAAATCCGCATAGACTTCCACAGATGTGTTTGTCAACTGACTGATTTTGGCAACACTACCTTGAACAGTAAAATTAACCTTCAAATTTTCGTGTTCCACATTATAACCCTTGGATTTCACCAAAGACTCTGATTTCACGCTTACCGATACGTTTTGATAATCATAAGTGGTTGTATCTGCAGTAACAGCATAGACCCAAATTAAAATCGCACCAATTACGGAAAGAATGCGAATGATTCGATCTGTTCGACGATTTCGTTTGGCTGTATATTCGTCTTCATCAGTATTTCTGATGTCAACAACACTTTCTTTTTTCATTTTTAACCATTCCTTCCCATCTAACGTTATTTCTGCTTGCCTTCTTCAACACCAAGCAGCAAAGCAAGCTCATTTTTCAATGTGTTATAATCGTAGTTACGGCGAAGCTCGCCATTCAGCGCTACAGATATCGTGCCGGTTTCTTCCGAAACGACAATAACAACGGCATCGCTATTTTCACTCATGCCGATCGCAGAGCGATGTCTTGTACCAAGATCCTTGATAATATCATCATTTGTAGAAATCGGCAAAAAACAACCTGCCGCATAAACACGGTTGTTGCGGATCACGACCGCACCGTCGTGCATCGGTGCTTTGTTGAAAAATATATTTTTCAACATGGATACACAGATATCTGCGTTAATGACCGTACCCGTTTTTATGATGTCGCCAAGAGGGGTATTTCTTTCGATAATGATCAAAGCGCCCGTATATTCTTGAGAAAGCTCAGCGACAGCTTGACAAATATTCACAATCGCGTCTATTTTGCCGTTTTCCTTATCCTTGGAAACAACAGTGTGCTTCAACGTTTTGAAAGATGTTCCGCCAACCTTTTCCAAAGCAGAGCGCAATTCCGGTTGAAAAACGATGAGAAGGGCGATCAAACCAACTTGGACGATATTGGAGAGCAGGAAATCCATTGCACGCATATTCAAAACTTCGCTGATGATCAGCATAGCAATGATCAAGCAAACACCAATCGCGAGTTTGCTTGCGCGTCGGTCACGAATAAATTTAACAACAAAATAAATCAAGATCGACATGAGCAAAATATCCCAAAGATCAATTGGCGTAAATTGCTTGATAAGATAATTTAGGGTGTTGATAAAGTTGTCCAAAATGAATTCCTCCGTCCGTAGTTTGTTATATATATTATACTATATATCTTCTTATAAATAAATAGTTTTTTCGTAAATTTTTTTAATATTTTTCAAAAAAATATTTAAGTTTCCCCCATTCTGTGTTATACTGAAACCAAGAAAATGTATTTTTATTCTCAAAAGAAAAATGGAGAATTCTTTATGATCAAAAAAATCGAAAAATTATGTTATATGATAACGGGAAAACCACGAAAGCACTTCACCAGCGCAATCATCTTAGCTGCCGGAAAAAGCGAGCGAATGAAAGAGGTCGGAACTCCCAAGCAAATCATTGAGCTTTGTGGGCTTCCGGTTGTCGTTCACACACTTCTTGCTTTTGAAAAAAGTGAAAAGGTAGATGAGATCGTTGTTGTTGGTGCATTGGAAGAATTGCCTCTGTACCAGCAGTTCAAAAAGCAATATGGAATCACAAAACTCAAGCTCGCTGTTGAAGGCGGTGCATCAAGAGCGGCCTCAGCATCCCATGGATTTCAAAAAATCAATAAAAACGCAGATTTTATACTGATTCATGATGCGGCAAGATGTTTGATCTCCACTTCCGACATCGACCGTGTAATCACTGCCGCTTACAGAAACGGAGCGGCCATCGCCGCAAAAAAAGCAACAGACACTCTGAAAAAAGCCGATAAAAACGGTTTCATCACAGAAACCGTCGATCGCACTGACATTTGGCAAGCACAGACACCGCAAGCGTTCAAAAAAAGCATTTATGAAGTCGCACTGGCTATCACCAAAAACATTGATGCCACGATCACAGATGACGCAATGTTAGTTGAAAAAGCGGGATTTCATGTGAAATTGGTCGCCTGTGAAAGCGAAAACTTAAAGATCACCACCGCAAACGATCTGGCGATCGCAAAAGTTATCTTGGAAAATCGAAAGGAAAATGAATCATGAACATGCGAATCGGTCACGGATATGATGTGCATAAGCTCGTCGAAGGACGAAAATTGATCATCGGTGGCGTAGATATTCCCTATCATCTCGGTCTTTTAGGACATTCTGATGCCGACGTTCTCTGTCACGCAATCGCTGACGCACTGCTCGGTGCCGCAGGAAGAAAAGATATCGGTTATCATTTTCCCGACAGCGACAATCGTTTCCAAGGCATCTCCAGTCTTCTTTTGCTTAGGTATGTAAAAGAATTTTTAGAATCCGATGGTGTTCAAATTGGAAATATTGATGCGACCATTATTGCACAAGCACCAAAAATGTCACCTCATTTGGATAAAATGCGTCAAAATATCGCTGATGCATTAAACATTGACATTTTTTCGATCAACATTAAAGCTACCACGGAAGAAAAACTGGGATTTACGGGGCGAGGGGAAGGTATTTCCGCACATGCAGTTTGTTTGATTTTCAAAAACTGACTGTATTTTTAGAAAATTGACAAGTTTTTGTTGAAATTTGTCTGATTTTCAGTTTCATTTTTACGTTTTCTACAAAATGTTCTCCTAATCTTTGTTTACATTATTTTCCAGTTTTTGTTGATTTTTGTTCCAAAATATGGTAATATGTTGTTGGAACCTTAAAAACGCTAAAAACCGTCAAATACCGCTCGAAAGAAATGGAGAATCAACAAAATGGAACCGAGAATTAAAATTTTAATCGCAGACCAAAGCGAAAAATCACGAAATGATATCAAAGAAAAGCTTGCGCATTATAGCGTAGAAGTTGTTGAAGAAACCGACAACGGCGCCGATATCTTTGGGAAAATTAAAAAATCCATGCCCGATGTTGTCTTGATCGACGTATGGCTTCCAAAAATGGATACGATCCAAATCATCAAGAACACAAATCAGCTGTTTTCCAACATTGCGCAAGTCCCTTCTTTCATCGTGATATCCTGTTGTGCTAACCCAAACATCTTTCAAGAAGCAACCGAGGCAGGTGCTGCGTATTGCATGCAAAAGCCACTAAGCGGTTCGGTTCTTTACGAAAGATTGATGCGAATTTATAAAAATCGCACAGCCCTCTTAAAAGCACCTCCACAAAAACCTCCGCAATATCTCAACGATAGAACTGATATCGAAGCGCAAGTGACAAGCATTATCCACAGGATTGGCGTTCCTGCGCACATCAAAGGATACCAATATCTCAGAACTGCCATTATGATGACAATCGAGAACAGCGATCTGATCAACGCTGTCACAAAAATACTCTATCCGGATGTTGCAAAGAAATATCAGACGACATCTTCCAGAGTAGAACGTGCTATTCGCCACGCCATCGAAGTCGCATGGGATCGCGGTGATTTGGATATCTTGAATGAATATTTTGGTTATACCATTCAAAACGAACGCGGCAAACCTACAAACTCAGAGTTTATCGCTATGATCGCGGATAATCTTCGCTTGAAAAATAAAATTGTATAAAGAAAAACGGGAAGTTTTTAAGACTTCCCGTTTTTCAATGTGAAAATCAAATCAATGGCTGACCATTGATCACAAGTTTGAATCGCAAACCCAATTTTTCTGCAGCCTTTCTGCAAAGCATCATACGGTTCATAAAAATTTCAAAGTAGTCCATAACTGAACTTACCTGTAAGTCAATTTCCAATTCCAAGGTAATATTTTTTTTGCAATCGTCAATTGCCAGCTTCGAGTTTTGAACGGAATAATTGACTCTGTCATGAATATCAAAAGTTGACACATCAAAATTACGAACACGGCTTCGGCGCACGTCCGATTTGTCTGCCAAAATAAGAGCCGCAGCCATGGCATTGATCGGCACACCGGTACCTTCATCATGATTTCCAATGGTAGAAACAATGCTGGCAATATCCTCTGCTTCCATGCCGAGTTTATCCAAAATACGAAACGCCATAACAGCACCACTTTGAGAATGATCAACCCGATTTACCAAATTTCCAATGTCGTGCATGTAGCTTGCAATCTTGACAAGCTCAATCTCATGCTCGCCGTAGCCAAGCGATTTCATGATATATGTCGCATCATTGCAAACACGTAAAACGTGAGGAAAACTATGTTCCGTATAACCAAGCGCAGAAAGTGCCTCGTCGGCTTTCATAATATATGTTTGAATGGATTGATTTGTTCTGATTTCTTCAAATGTAATTGCCATATCACCAAATTCCTTTCCTGCCCGTCTTTTATTACAGTTTACCACACATAAACATGGTCAGTCAACAAAAAAATGCTTATCAGTTCTAAAAAATTAACATTTTCATATTTCTTGACAAACAAAAGAGGAAAAGCAGAAATTTCTGCCTTTCCTCTTTTTCTTAAAATCAATAGTCAATAACAATCATCTGATGGCATTCAAACTTATCAATGGTATAAGAGATCACACCGTTTTCATAAGTGTATGCGATATCTTTCATCTGAGGAGCAAGATATACGCGTTTCGGCTCTTTATCGAGCTTCACTTCCACTTTTGTTTCATAGATAGGAGTAAGGTCTTCGATAATTTCCGCTCTCTGACCGCGTTTTACAGGCGCGGCGTAGAGAATGTGGTTAACGTAACGATTTTCGTTTTCCTGGTGCATAAGCGTTGTAACACCCTGCGCAGGAAGATTGGTTCTCAAAGTCTTATTTTCACCAAGAAGAAAATCAAGGACGTGTGTTACTGTTTCACGCGCAATGAGTGCGCCCTGGATCGCATATTCCTTAAACATTTCAAATGCGATATATGCGCCGTCTTTGCCGACGGTAATCGCAGGCGTTGTCACGCTGATATCGTTCGGTGTCTGTGCATGGCTGGAGAAATGCTCAACCGTTCTTTCGAAGTAGGGATTTTCACGCAGACCGATCACATCACCAGTTGCATTGATTTCCGTGCCCTGCTCGAAGATAACGTAAGATGCGTCCCAAAGTCCATTCATTTCAAACTGCGGACGGAGATAGCTGGGCGTAAATTTAGCCTTGCCAACGTATTCCGCACCGAGATCAAGCGCAAAACCTCTGCCATCTGCATAAAGCGCAGATGTGCCTGTTGCAAGAACTTTGCCGCCTTTCGCAACGAATGCTTTGATCTTATCTGCAAGAACATCGTCGACCATGCTGTCATCGGTCAAAATAAGGACCTTGTAGGGATCGAAATCGCCTTGAACGTCAACAACGTTAAAGAGATATTTTCCTTCCAGAAGGATTCTGGAAGCGCCTACGCTGCCCTTCCAGGAATGTTTGCCGGGCGGAACTGCGCCGGGGTGCATATGGCTGAACACAGATTCCTGACCGAGAACGGCGATATCTGCAACGCCTTTCACGTTATCGCACCAAGCTTCCTTTTCTTCAACTTCCTTATATGCTGCGCCGATCAACTTATAGGTTGCCTCTTCCATAAAGCCAAGCGGATGGAGCTGGTCACCAATGGAGCATTTTGCGCCGTTCGCAATGGAAAGCGCTGCTTCATAGCGAAGTGCGTTCGGATGCTTAAAGCCACCGAATTCGCCCCAGCTGCGATGGAATTTACCCGTCATACCGAGAAATTCCATATCAAGCGTTCTCGCATAAGCTGCAGATAGCGGGAAATGGTCATAGCCCCAACCACCAGTAGGAAGGCTTTCTACTTCAAGGTGAGTATTGCCGTATACAAACTTGCGGTTACCAATGTAAAGGTGACCTGCATTGTGAAAGATCGGAAGACCAGGCTTATACTTATCAACGGTTTCTCTCATGCGGCGAGTATAGTTGTTATAAGTCTCCACAGCAAGATTATATGCGTTTTTGGGATCGTAAGGATTGAGACCGCGTTCACGCATGGTCTTAACACAAGTCTGGCAATAGCAAGGAATGATCTGAACGATATCAGTAAAGATGCCGTCCGCGTCATAATTCTGGCAAACCTCCGCAACCTGATCAAGAAGATAATCGAGATAAGGAGAGTTGAAGCAGAATCTGTGATAACCGGGAACGTTAAAAGTAGGAGTCCACGCGATCGTCTCATCTTCGTTGCGAATGAGCCAATCAGGGTGTTTTCTTGCAGCCTTTTCGTCAAGACCTGCAGAAAGATATACGGGCGTTTTTACGCCGATCTCATGTGCTGCTTCAATCTGTGCACCGAGGAGGTCAAAATCAAGCTGCGGGTGCATTTCATTTGCTTTTGAGGGATGATATGCCCAGCCGTGATGGCATTTGGAAAACACAGTGATAGAATCTACATGACCGATTTTGAGTGCTTTTTGGAACTGTTCTTTCGAAAATTTACTACCGATCCCACCAATGTGTTCACTGGTGTGGAAATCAAGATGAACTTGTCTGAATCTCATGCTCATGATGGTATATCTCCTTTTCGTTTATTTATCTTTCTACCTGCTCCATGATATATGCTTCGAGCACGTCGTTTTCTTTAATATCGTTAAATTTATCAAGACCAACACCGCATTCATAACCGGAAGCTACCTCTTTCACGTCATCTTTAAAACGGCGCAAAGAAGAAATCTTATCTTCAAAAATAATAACGCCGTCACGAACAACACGAATAAGAGAAGAGCGAGTAATCTTACCGTCTGTAATATAAGAACCTGCAATAAAGCCAACGTTCGGAACGTGAATGGTCTGTCTTACCTCTGCGTGGCCAAGTACAACTTCACGATAAATCGGCTTCAACATACCCTTGATTGCCGCAGTGATTTCTTCGATGCACTCGTAAATAATACGATAGGTACGAATATCAACGCCTTGTGCTTCTGCAGAGTCGATAGCGGTTTTGTCAGGACGCACGTTAAATCCGACGATAATTGCATTGGACGCGGTAGCAAGCATAACGTCGCCTTCGTTTACACCGCCAACACCGGTGTGAATAACATTTACTTTTACTTCTTCGTTGGTGAGTTTTTCAAGAGAAGCTTTCACGGCTTCCGCAGAGCCCTTCACATCAGCCTTAACGATAATATTAAGATCTTTCACGCCTTCGCTCATCTGTGCGAAGAGGTCATCAAGGTTAACCTTTGCGTTCGCTTTGAAAATTTCTTCTTTTTCTTTCTGGCGGCGCTGTTCAGCAAGTTCTTTTGCCATGCGTTCGTTTTCGACCGCATTCAGCTCGTCACCTGCGGAAGGAACAGAGTCAAGACCGATAATCTCAACAGGAACAGAAGGACCTGCTGTTTTGATATTTCTGCCCTTATCATCTGTCATTGCACGAACACGACCAACTGCAGTACCGACAATAACGGTATCACCTGCGTTCAAAGTACCGTTCTGTACGAGAACGCTGGCAACAGGGCCGCGGCCTCTATCGAGCTTCGCTTCGATAACAACACCTTTTGCACGGCGGTTGGGGTTCGCTTTCAAATCTTTTACTTCTGCAACAAGAAGAACCATTTCCAAAAGATCCGGAATACCCTTTCTTGTCAAGGCAGATACGGGAACACAAATGGTGTCACCGCCCCATTCTTCGGGAACGAGATCGTATTTTGTAAGTTCATTTTTGATCGCTTCAGGGTTTGCTGTGGGTTTATCCATTTTATTGATTGCAACGATAATGGAAATGCCTGCAGCTTTTGCGTGGCTGATCGCTTCGACGGTCTGAGGCATAATACCGTCGTCTGCCGCAACGACAAGGATCGCAATATCTGTGGATTTCGCGCCTCGAGCACGCATTGCAGTAAACGCTTCATGACCGGGCGTATCAAGGAACGTGATATCCTGTCCGTTGCAATTTACGCGATAAGCACCGATATGCTGTGTGATGCCGCCAGCTTCGCCTGCTGTAACGTGTGTGTTGCGAATCGCGTCAAGCAAAGAAGTCTTACCATGGTCAACGTGACCCATAACGCAAACGACGGGTGCACGAGTGATGAGTTCTTCCGGCACATCTTCCGTTTCATCAAAGAGTCTTTCTTCGATGGTAACAACAACTTCTTTAGTCACTTTAGCGCCAAGTTCATCAGCAACGAGATAAGCGGTGTCATAGTCAACAACTTGGTTTACAGTTGCCATAACGCCCATCATCATAAGACGCTTCACAACTTCGCTTGCGGTAACCTTAAGTCTTACAGCAAGCTCAGAAACCGTGATTTCATCGGGAATGGAAACAGAAAGCTGTGTCTTTTTGATTTCAGTCTTTTTAAGTTTATCGGGCGTTTTATTTTTATCCTTACCGCCTTTTGCATAAGGATTGTTATTCTGCTGTTTTTTCAGCTTTTGTCTGTCAGGTGCCACATTGTTTCTGCGTGCGCTTTCCGGAACAAAATTCTCAAGGCGTTCATCGTATTTCGAAAGGTCAACGGACGTTGTTCTGGTATCTACGATACGAGTTGTCTTGGGTGCCAAAGGCTGCTGTTCTTTTTTCTCTTTAGGCTTCTGCTGCTGGGGCTGCGGCTGAGGAATCGGCTTTGCAGGCGCAGATGCAGGTGTCGGAGCAGGCGCCGGACGAGTCTGTTGTGCAGAATGTGCATTGTTATTATTGTTCTGCGCTGCAGCACCATGCTGAAATGCAGGGCGCTGGAAACCATTGCCTTGCGCAGGACGATTATTGTTTTGCTGATTATTATTCTGCGGACGTGCGTTCTGCTGATTCTGGCGCGGAGCAGAACCATCATAGGTTCTTTGCTGCGGCTTTCTTTCGTTGTTATATTCAGTTTTTTTCACAGGAGCTTCTGCCTTGGGAGCATGCTCTGTTCTTTCGATCTTTTTATGAGGCACTTCTGCTTTTTCCTCAGCGGAAACAGGAGCAGATACTTTGGGTGCCTGTTTTTCTTCTTTTTTAGGAGCGTCTGTTTTGTTTGTAACTTCCATCTTTTTCACAGTGTCTTCCTTTTTCATTTCCTGTTTTACAATGTCTGCTTTTCCTGCAAGATAATCAGACATATTTGTAATTTGATGATCCGCTGTAATGCGGTCAAAAAAACGGGAAAACTCTTCGGGATCAATTGCACCCGATGTTTTCTTTTCAATTCCCGCCGCTGCAAAAATATCAATCACATCTTTATTTTTCAAATTAAAATCTTTGGCAAGCGCGGCAATTTTGATTTGACTGGGATTTATCGCCATCTTCTCATTCCCCTTTCACTCTTGTATTATCCGATAGATTGCGGCTGATGAGTTCTGACAGATTATCATCGGCAACGCCGACACAAGCAGCATGTGTCTTTCCGATCGCATGACCGAGCGTTTCTTTATCAACATCACTGATAAACAGCGGTATCTTATAAAATGAACAACAATCGGAAATTCTTTTTTTCGTATTGTCTGAATTGTCTGCGGCCGAAACAACAATACGAACTTTTCCGTTTCGGATTCCATCACAGACCATCTCTGTGCCGACGAGCAATTTTCCTGCTCTTCTGGCAAGTCCGATACGGAAAAGAAGTTGTTTTTTGTCAGCTTCGTTATTCAATGTTCTCACACTCAATTTCTTTTTCGAGTTTTTCAAATATATCATCGGGAATTTTGCATTCCAAAGAGGCTTCCAATCGCTTCTTTGCTTTTTTCAGGCAAAGAACGGACGGACAAATATATGCACCTCTTCCGGATTTTTTTCCTGTGCGGTCGATTTCAACACCGCCGTCTTCAGGAAGGCGAACGATGCGGATCAATTCATTTTTAGTCTTCTTTTCCGCGCAACCGACACATTTTCTTTCCGGCATTTTCTTTTTCACGGAATTTTGCAAAATTCATCACCTCTTAAAATTAAACGGTTTTAATATCAATCTTATAGCCTGTAAGTCTTGCAGCAAGTCTTGCATTCTGACCTTCCTTGCCAATCGCAAGAGAAAGCTGATCGGGTTCCACGATTACGCGGCAGCTACGTTCACCGTCAAGTGTTACACTCTTGACCGTTGCGGGAGAAAGTGCTGCAGCAACATATTCTTCTGCATCTTCGCTATATTTGATAATGTCAATTTTTTCTCCACCGAGTTCGTTCAAAATGCTCGCAATACGGCCGCCCCTGTTACCGATACATGCGCCTACAGGATCCACGTTTTCATCTCTGCTCTCCACAGCGATCTTGGTGCGGGAGCCGGCTTCTCTGGAAATACCTTTGATCACAACGGTGCCGTCCTGAATTTCAGGAATTTCAATTTCAAAAAGGCGTTTCACAAGGCCGAAATGTGTTCTGGACAATGTTACGATCGGGCCTTTTACTTCGTTTTTAACTTCCATGATGAAGACTTTCAAACGCTGACCAACCTCGTAGACTTCGCCGGGGATCTGTTCGCTCTTCAAAAGCACAGCTTCACTGGTGCCAGTGTCAACAACAGCGTTTTCGGTCATGGGATCGATTTTGATTACTGTCGCTGTAACAACCTCTTCGCGTTTGCTTTCATATTCTTTGATCATCATGGAGCGTTCTGCTTCGCGGATACCTTGAACGATAACCTGCTTTGCAGTTTGTGCGCTGATTCTGCCGAAATTTTTTGTTTTTACTTCTGTTTCAGCAAATCCGCCGAGAACCCATCTGCGGTTGATTTTCTTTGCGTCTTCAAGAGAAATTTCTGTTTCGGGATTTTCCACAACCTCAACGATGAGCTTCTGCTGATAAACTTTTACATCTTTTTTCACAGGATCAAGAACGACACGCACATTGGTGTTGCCGCCGTTGTCCTTTTTATATGCGCTGATAAGAGCCGCTTCTACACGCTCAAGCATATATTCCTTAGGGATACCGCGCTCTTTTTCGAGCGCTTCCAGTGCGTTAAAAAATTCAGTATTCATTCTTCTGTTAGACCTTCCTTGCTATCAATTTGGGTGAAATCGAAAATGGTTTGAACTTTGGAAATTTTGTTAAGGGGCATCGTATATTCTGTGCCTGCTTCCGAGATCGTGATCTTTTCGTCAGCGAAAGCAACGAGTGTGCCCGTATACGATTTTCTTTTGTTTTCATCGGGAGCAAACAAGCGAACTTCAACTTCACAGTCGATCGCCGCTTCAAAATGCTCAGGCTTGCGGAGAACTCTTTCCAAGCCGGGAGAAGAAACTTCTAAATAATAAAAGTCTTCAATAGGATCCGCTTCGTCAATAATGGGGTTGATCGCACGACTGACTTTTTCGCAGTCATCAATATCAATGCCGTCATCGGAGTCGAGCGTAATACGTAAGTACCATTCTGCACCTTCTTTTACATACTCAACGTCCCAGATGCGATAGCCAAGCTCTGTGACCGTAGGAGTAATAAGAGCTTCCACGCGATCTGCGATATTCGTTCCTTTTGCCATAATAAAACCTCCTTTTTGGCAGATGCTTCGTTATAAACAGATGAGAGTGGGTTTGCGCCCACTCTCATCTCCTTAAACTTATCACTTTACATCATTAGTATAACACACCTTGTCATAAAAAGCAATACCTACAAGAAAACTTTTTTCGTTTTTCACAAAGTTTTCGTCACCGCATATACTTTTAACAAAGCCAACTTCACATGAAAGGATTGAATGATTTGAAAATCGTAGTAATAAAATCTCCAAAAATGCTCTCCCCCATCCTGCGAAAAGTTTTTCGTGTCAAAAAAGCATCGCGATGATCTCTACATATTTTTAAGGAGCCTTTATATTAAGGTTCCTTTTCATTTTCAGAAAAACTTAATTCTTTCTCAAAAATTTTTCGAACATATTCAAAGGTTTTCTGCGTGTTCTGAAGCTCCCCGTGCTCCAGCATAGTAGTGATACCGTAAGTCATTGCTTTCACTGCAACGATTCTGCGTTCCGTTTCTTCTTTATCAAGATTGCCAACCGACAAGCAATACGTACGGATCAAGTTTTCTATAGAAACAGACTCCACCACATTATCGGAATTTTCGTTGCCGAAGATGCCGCCGTTTGCCGACAAGATCGAACGGTAATTAGGATTGGCGATCCAAAAGCGAATATATGCGACACAAATCTCCACAAGTCGCTTCTTGCTGTCATGTGCAAACAGCGCACTGACCTGATCGCGCAAAAGTTCCCATTGGCGGTTAATATACCGAACGATTTCCAAAATAAATTCGTCCTTATTCTTAAAATGCTTGTAGGGAGCAGCACAAGAAGTGTTGCATGCTGTCGCCACACGACGCAA
Organism: uncultured Lachnospiraceae bacterium; assembly: GCA_964466625.1. Lineage (GTDB taxonomy): Bacteria > Bacillota > Clostridia > Oscillospirales > CAG-272 > QALR01. Next base: position 47,329 of record CAYXQF010000001.1, read on the forward strand.
AGAAAAATTAGCAATCCCATGTTGTGCAATCTCCGCAGTCCCTGCCACCAAAAGTCTATCCCGCAAAGTGTCTTTCATTTCGCTCAAACCACCTTTATCAATAGCTGATTACAATTATATTATGACACAAAAACAAAAATATTTCAATCTTCTTTCACAAATAAATCAAAAAAACATTGACATTTTTATAAAAATGATGTATAATACAGCAAAAGTTAACAATGTTAACCTCAAATCAAAAAAAGAAAGAGTGACGCTCTATGATCTCTCAAAAAATGACTGCTCTCGGCAAGAAAAAATCAACGATCCGCGAAATTTTCGAATACGCAAAAAAAAGAAAAAGCGAGATTGGCGATGAGAACGTCTTCGATTTCAGCATCGGTAATCCCAGTGTTGCTTCTCCTGAAATTGTAAATGATACGCTCATTTCTCTTCTTCAAAACGTTGATTCCATCGCACTTCATGGCTACACCTCCGCACAAGGAGATCCTAAAGTCAGAGGCGCTATTGCCGATTATCTAAACAAAACTTATCACGCAGATGCTTCTGCGGACTATATTTATTTGACGGCCGGTGCCGCCGCCGCGCTCACCATCACGTTGAATGCTATCCTTGCAGACGATAAGACCGAAGAGGTAGTTGCTTTCGCGCCTTTCTTCCCTGAATACAAAGTGTTTACAGAAGGTGCAGGAGGAAAACTCGTTACTGTCGCTTGCACGGAAAAAGATTTCCAAATTGACTTCGATGCTTTTGAAAAAGCACTTACAGAAAACACGAAAGCTGTTATCGTCAATTCTCCCAACAACCCCACGGGCGTTGTTTTTTCTGAGGAAACTATCGTTCGCCTTTGCGATATCTTGTATAAAGCGCAAGTCCGTTTTGGGCATGCCATTTATTTGATCGCTGATGAGCCCTACCGTGAACTTGTCTATGGTAATGTAACGGTGCCTTATCTTACAAATTATTATAACAATACCATCGTTTGCTATTCTTTCAGCAAATCACTTTCCCTTCCCGGAGAAAGAATCGGGTATATTTTTGTTTCGCCAAAAGCAGATGGCGCCCAAGATGTCTATGCGGCCGTTGTCGGCGCAGGACGAGCGCTTGGTTTTGTATGCGCTCCCAGCCTTTTTCAATATCTTATTCCCACATGTCTTGGTGAAACTTCGGACATCTCGATTTATGAGACGAATCGCAACCTGCTTTATAACGAGCTCACATCTTTTGGTTATCAATGTGCAAGCCCTGACGGTGCGTTCTATCTTTTTGTAAAAGCACTTGAAGAGGACGCTACAGCCTTTTGTGAACGTGCAAAAAAATATGAGCTCTTACTCGTATCCAGTGATGATTTCGGGTATCCGGGATACGTTAGAATCGCTTATTGCGTAACCACCGAGCAGATCAGACGCGCGCTTCCTGCTTTCAAAGCGCTGGCGGAAGAATACCAAAAAACAAATTAAAGGAAAAGATCAAAATGGATAAACTTATCAAAGCCAGAAATGAGATCAGCGCCATTGACGCGCAAATCGCGGTGCTTTTTGAAAAAAGAATGAACGCCGTGCGTGACGTATCGGCGTATAAAATCGAACACGGACTTCCCGTATATGACCCCACCAGAGAAGAAGCACTTATTGAAGCTAACGCTAAAAGAATTAAAGACGATGAACTTCGTAGCTATTATGTGGAATTTCTCCGTGATACCATGAAAGTTTCCAGACAGTTTCAAGAAAAATTATCCACCGGTATGCGAGTTGCTTTTTCCGGTGTAGAAGGTGCTTACGCCGCAATTGCCGCAGGAAAAATCTTTAAGAAATCCGTTCGTGTGCCTCATCCGAATTTCAAAAGCGCTTATGATGCCGTCGTAAACGGCGATTGCGATTGCGCCGTGCTCCCTATCGAAAACAGCACCGCAGGCGAAGTCGGACAAGTTATGGATATGATGTTCTCCGGTTCCCTTTTTGTCAGCGGCATTTATGATCTTCCAATCATTCACTGTCTGATGGCAACACCGGGAACAAAGCTTGAAAACATCACGGAAGTTATCAGTCACCCCCAAGCGCTTTCTCAATGCGCACCTTATATCCGAGATCACGGGTTCCGCCAAAAAGAATATGAAAACACCGCATTGGCAGCAAAATACGTTTCCGAACAAAAAAGCAACAATCTTGCCGCGATCGCAAGCGTAGAAACCGCCGAACTTTACGGATTGGAAGTCATTGAAAAAGGCATCAACGAAAAAAATATTAACACCACACGTTTTGCCGTTTTGACAAGAGCCGCCGTTACCGATGGAAACGAAACAGGAAAACATTCTATTTTGATGTTTACCGTTCGAAACGAAGCCGGCGCTCTCGCTGATGCGATCAATATCATCGGTAAATATGGATACAACATGCGTTGTTTGAGAAGCCGACCGATGAAAGAACTTTTGTGGCAATATTATTTTTACGTGGAAGCGGAAGGCAATCTGGACGATGAAAACGGCAAAAAGATGCGTGAGGAATTAGCGCCCTGCTGTGATAAACTCCGCATGCTCGGAAGTTTCCGTTACCCCGCAGAATTAAACTGACGAAAGGAAATATATCATGATTCTTTCCATGAATCTTGGCGAAAACAGCTATGATATTGTTCTTGCTCGCGGCGTTATCCGCAAAGCAAGCGCTTATCTGAAGCTGGATCGCAAAGTGCTTATTGTAACCGATGACGGTGTTCCTGAAGAATATGCAAACATCATCGCCGCTCAGTGCAAACATCCGATCAAGATCACAGTGCCACAGGGAGAAGAGAGCAAAAGCTTTCCCACGTTCGAAAAGCTTTGCCGCATCATGCTTGAAAAAGGCTTCACGAGAACCGATGCTGTCATCGCTGTCGGTGGTGGCGTTGTCGGCGACCTTGCAGGATTTGTAGCTGCATCTTTCATGAGAGGCATTGATTTTTACAACATTCCGACAACACTCCTTTCGCAAGTCGATTCTTCTATCGGAGGAAAAACCGCAATCAATCTCTGTGGTGTCAAAAATATCATCGGCGCCTTTCATCAACCTAAAAAAGTTCTCGTTGATCCTGACGTTTTGAAAACACTTCCTAAGCGCCAGTTCTCCAACGGTCTTGCCGAAGCGATCAAAATGGCGCTCACCTTCGATCAGGAACTTTTCTCCTTTATTGAAAAAGAAAATATTTCAGAAAACCTCGATTTTATTATCGAAAAATCACTTAGAATCAAAAAATACGTGGTGGAAACCGACGAAAAAGAATCCGGTCTTCGAAAGACGCTCAATTTCGGACATACCATTGGCCATGGAATTGAAAGTTATGAAGGTCTTCACGGATTATATCACGGCGAATGTGTTGCGCTCGGTATGTTGCCGATGTGTAGCGAAAATGTGCGCGAAAGACTTCTTTCTGTGCTAAAAAAGGCAGAATTGCCGACAGAGCTCGTTTTTGACACAAACAAAGTGTTTGAAGCCATCACGCATGACAAAAAACTTGACGGAGACACCGTGAACTTTATCTACGTTTCTGAAATCGGAAGTTGCGAAATGAAGAAAATGAAGCTTTTGGATTTCAGAAATATGTTAAAGGAGGTATTCTCCACATGAAAAATACGTTCGGACAAAGTGTTGCTGTCACGCTTTTTGGAGAAAGCCACGGAAAAGCCATTGGTGCTGTTCTTGACGGCATGGCACCCGGCATTCCCGTCGATGAAGAGTTCATCGCGCATCAAATGGATCTTCGGAAATCGGTTTCTTCCCTTTCTACACCAAGAAAAGAAGCCGACAAAGTTATCATTTTAAGCGGTGTCCATAACGGTGTAACAACGGGAACGCCGATCACGTTTATGATCGAAAACACAAACACACACAGTTCCGATTACGAGGAGCTTCGCACTGTGGCAAGGCCCGGACATGCGGATTATACTGCATATTGCAAATATCATGGTTTTTCCGACACCAGAGGCGGCGGACATTTTTCCGGAAGAATCACAGCAGGGCTTGTTGCCGCCGGGGCAGTCGCTATATCAGCGCTGCAAGCACACGGTATTTATATTGGCACGCATATTGCAAAATGCGCAGGCATCGCCGATCGTGCCTTTAACAAGTTAGAAGAGGATATTCAAACACTTTCTTCCCTTTCCTTTGCAGTTTTGGACGAAAGTCAAGCAAAAAAAATGCAGACCGCGATTTCAAACGCAAAAGCGGAAGGCGATAGCGTCGGTGGAATTTTGGAAACTGCCGTAATTGGTTTGCCCAAAGGTATTGGAGAACCTTGGTTTGACACAATGGAAAGCGTTCTCTCACATATACTCTTTTCGGTTCCGGCGGTCAAAGGCGTGGAATTCGGTGATGGCTTTGCGCTTGCTGATAAAAAAGGAAGCGAAGCAAACGATGCTTTTTTCTCCAATAACGGACAAGTGTTTACAGAAACCAATCACGCTGGTGGCATTTTAGGCGGAATCACAAGCGGTATGCCACTCATTTTCCGTTGCGCCATCAAACCTACGCCATCTATTTTCAAAACACAACACACTATAGATTTTAGCAAAAACACGGACTGTGAGCTTTCACTCAAAGGACGTCACGATCCCGCGATCGTTCATCGCGCTCGTGTCGTTATCGACAGCGTAACTGCGCTCGCTCTTTGCGATATGTTGGCTCTTCGTTTTGGAACTGACTTCTTGAGAAAGGAGAATTCTTTATGAAATACGGCTTGATCGGCGAACATCTCCCTCACAGTTTTTCCAAAGAAATTCATGCCAAAATCGCTCCTTACGTTTACGAGCTTTGCGAAATCGAAAAAGATGAACTTGATGCATTCATGGTAAAACACGATTTCGAAGGCATCAACGTCACGATTCCATATAAAGAACGTGTCATTCCTCATCTTTCCATCATAGATGAGAGCGCAAAAAAAATCGGTGCCGTCAACACGATTGTCAACAACAATGGAAATTTGATCGGATATAACACGGATTATCTCGGCATGTGCGCAACAATCCAAAGAATGGGATTGGATTTTACCAATCGCAAAGTTTTGATCCTCGGCACCGGCGGCACTTCTCGCACAGCCAATGCTGTGGCAGAAGCACTTGGTGCAAAAGAAATCCTCACCGTCGGAAGAAGCGAAAAACAAGGTGTGATCTCTTACGAAACTGCGTATGCACATCACACAGATACTGATTTCATCATCAATACCACGCCTTGCGGTATGTATCCATATCCTGACGGCAATGAAAATATTGCAGGTACGCCGATTCGTCTAGATGATTATCCAAATGTCAAAGGTGTTTTCGATGCGGTATACAATCCCCTCAGAACCAATTTAATTTTAGACGCGACCGAGAAAAATATCCCAGCCGAAAGCGGTCTTTATATGTTGGTTGCGCAGGCAGTAGCTGCGGCGGAAATCTTCATGAAGAAGACGATCGATCCCTCTGTTACCGATAGAATTTTTAATGAGATTCGCGCAGAAAAAGAAAACATCGTGCTTTCCGGCATGCCCGGTTCCGGAAAAACGACCGTTGGGAAACGACTTGCTGAAGAAATGCATCGCCCTTTCTATGACACCGATGAAGAAATCGTAAAAAAAATCGGCAAAACGATCCCCGAAATTTTTTCCGAGCAAGGAAACGATGGATTTCGAGAAATTGAAACAGCTGTGATCAAATCGCTGACCGCAAGCGTCAACGGTGCTATCATCGCAACCGGTGGCGGAGCGATACTAAAAGACGAAAACGTTCGCGCACTAAAAAGAAACGGAAAAATTTATTTCTTGAATCGTCCTCTTGAAAAAATCATTCCAACCTCCGACAGACCGCTTGCTCTTGACAGAGCCGCATTGGAAGCAAGATTTCGCGAGCGATATGAAAGATATCTTTCCACCGCGGACAAAGAGATCAAAACCGATGAAAATATACATCACACACTCAAAGCCATCAAGGAGGATTTTATCCAATGAAAATACTCGTGATCAATGGCCCTAATCTGAATATGCTCGGGATCCGCGAGCCAAATCACTACGGGCGTGAAACTTATGCAGATCTGCTCAAAAAAATTGAAACGCACGCCAGTCAATCAGGTGTCTCCGTGGAATTTCGCCAATCCAATCACGAAGGCGATCTTGTGGATTACATTCAATCCGCATATCAAACCTTTGATGGAATCGTGATCAATCCCGGAGCGTATACACACACAAGCATTGCGATTTTAGATGCCGTAAAATCTGTGGGTGTTCCCACTTGTGAAGTTCATATTTCCGATGTAAACGCGAGAGAACAGTTTCGACAGATCAGCTATATCCGTGCGGCGTGCGTACTGACAATATCCGGTCACGGCACAAACGGCTATTTAGAAGCCATTGACTATTTAATTGACAACTTTGCCGAAAAAGCAAAAAAATAAGAACTTCGGAAGGAATCGGCAATCAAAAATTATGAGAATTGAAATTCAACCCAAACCTTTAAGCGGCACAATCGCCGCACCGCCCTCAAAAAGCATGGCGCACCGTATGCTGATATGCGGGGGACTTGCCGCTACAGAGAAAAGCACGATTCGAGGAATATCAAGCTCTGATGACGTAAGCGCAACGCTACGTTGCCTTTCTGCAATCGGTGCGTCCTATGAAAAAAGAGATGATTTGGTAGAGATCACGGGAACGGATATCAAAAAAATCAAACCGTCTGAGATTCTTAATTGTCATGAGAGCGGCAGCACTTTACGCTTTTTTATTCCGCTGTGCTTATTATGTGACGAAAAAATTTCGCTCACAGGCACAAAAAAACTGTTTTCCAGACCGCTTGGCGTATACGAAACGATTTGTGAAGACCAAAAAATCTATTATCAACATACTGATGATCTGTTTACGGTAAAAGGAAAACTTACCGCAGGTGAATATAAAATTCCCGGAAATATCAGTAGCCAGTTTATAAGCGGTCTGCTGTTCGCTCTTCCTCTTTGCAAAGGAAACAGCACTATCAATATCACACCTCCGATCGAAAGCCGTTCTTACCTTGAATTGACGATCGAAGCACTTGCAAGATTTGGCGTTCAAGTTCAGTGGCTTGATGATAAAACGATTTTCATTCGCGGAAATCAAAAATATAAAGCTTGTGACGTGACAGTCGAAGGTGACTATTCCAACACCGCATTTTTTGATGCACTCAAGCTTTTTGGTCATAACGTCACCGTGACAGGTCTTTCCCAAACAAGCAAACAAGGCGATAAAGCATATTTGAAATTTTTCGAAATGCTCACCAAGGGTGCTCCCACGATCCACATTGGTAACTGTCCCGATCTCGGACCGATTTTGATGGCAGTTGCTGCAGCGAAAAACGGCGCCGTATTCTGTGGCACGAAAAGGCTCAAAATCAAAGAAAGTGACAGAGGCGCTGCGATGGCGGAAGAACTTTCGAAATTCGGCGTTTCCGTAACGGTACACGAAGACTCCATCGTCGTTTATCCCATGGGCTTTCACAAGCCGCAGGTTCCGCTTTGCGGACATAACGACCATCGTATCGTTATGGCACTTTCGACATTGCTGACACTTACAGGCGGCGAGCTGGAAGGCGCGGAAGCTGTGAAAAAAAGCTTGCCTGAATACTTTGATCTTTTGAAATCCATTGGCGCGGAGGTAACTACTTATGAAGCTTGAATTAAACAAAAAAATCCTCATCGTTGGCCTTGGTCTGATCGGTGGTAGCTATGCACAAGCGCTTACCAAAAAAGGCTATTACGTCACAGCAATCACTCGAAGCCAAAGCTCCATTGATTATGCTTTGGAAAAAGGTATGATCGCCAGAGGTGCAGCGCGAGTCGCCCCCGAGCTGATCACCGAGGCGGACGTGATCGTCTTCTCTCTCTATCCCCATATTTTCGTGGAATGGATTCGTGAAAACCAAAAATATTTCAAACCAGGTACAATCATCACAGACGTTACAGGTGTTAAAAGTAACATCGTCAAAACAATTCAGGATATGCTCCGCGATGACGTGGAATTTATCGCCGCGCATCCGATGGCAGGCCGCGAGGTCTATGGCGTACAAAATAGTGATGACGCAATCTTCAAGGGGGCAAACTATGTGGTTACACCATCCAAAAAGAACACACCTGATGCGATTGAGCTTTGTCGTGATCTCGGCGAAGTCCTCGGTTTTGCCAGAATTTCCGAGCTTTCTCCGGAAAAGCACGATGAAATCATTGCGTTTGTATCACAGCTCACGCACTGTATTGCGATCTCACTGATGACTTGTCAGCAAACGGAGCATCTTGAAGATTACACCGGTGACTCTTTCCGCGATCTCACTCGAATCGCAAGACTGAACGATGAGATGTGGAGCGAACTTTTTCTGACAAATAAAGATGCGCTTCTGCATCAGATGACTTTATTTGAAGGCGAACTCAACCGCATGCGTTGTATGCTGGAAACCAATAACGTTGAAGCACTTCGCGAAATGATGCGCTATTCCACAAGCAGACGTGCTCTGTTTGACAAAAAAATCTAACTAATATAAAAATTAAAATAAAAGGTGGTAATTTGTTATGAATATGAATTTTATCCGCAAGCTTCCTATTCCTCAGGATGTCAAAAAAGAATATCCGATCACTGAAGAACTCGCAGCACTCAAAGCAGCAAGAGATGAAGAAATCAAAGCTGTATTCACAGGCGAATCCAACAAACTTATTCTCGTTATCGGTCCTTGCTCCGCCGACCATGAGGATAGCGTCATCGACTACATCTCCAGACTTCGCACGGTACAAGACAAAGTAAGCGATAAGATTGTCATCATTCCCCGTATTTATACCAATAAACCGCGTACCACAGGTGATGGCTACAAAGGCATGCTCCATCAACCCAATCCCAATGAAGCGCCCGATCTTCTCAAAGGTATCGTTGCGATCCGTGAACTTCATATGCGTGCGCTTCGTGAAACAGGATTCAGCTGTGCTGACGAAATGCTTTATCCGCAGAATCACCGTTACCTCAACGACTTGCTCTCTTACGTAGCCGTTGGTGCTCGCTCTGTTGAAAATCAGGAACATCGCTTGGTTGCCAGCGGTCTTAATATCCCCGTTGGTATGAAAAACCCCACCGGCGGCGATATTTCCGTTATGATGAACTCCATCACAGCTGCGCAGCATTCTCATGCATTCATTTATAGAGGTTGGGAAGTTCAAAGCCACGGCAACCCCTACGCACATGCAATTTTGCGCGGTTACGTTGACGATAAAGGTCGTTCCTTCCCGAACTACCACTACGAAGATCTCGCACGTCTTGCAGAAACTTACGCTTCTAAAGATCTTGTAAATCCTGCGGTTATCGTAGACACTAACCACGCAAACTCCGGCAAAAAATATCTTGAACAGACTCGTATTGCCAATGAAGTTATGCAAAGTTGCCGTCAAAACTCTGAGATCAGAAAGCTTGTGAAAGGTCTTATGATCGAAAGCTATATCGAAGACGGCAGCCAAAAGATCGGCGAAGGTATCTACGGAAAATCCATCACCGACCCTTGCCTTGGCTGGGAAAAGACCGAAAAACTTATCTACAATCTTGCCGACCAAGTTATTTGATCAAAAAAATATCCGCAGATTATCTGCGGATATTTTTTATTGGCAATAAAAATCTTAAAGTTAACTATTTTATTTCGGGAATTTTAATTGCATGAAAAATAATCGATAACTTTTGACGTAACAAATCTCATGTTGTTGCAAAAATACGTATAATCTCCTCCCCCGATGCGTGCTCGTCAATAGCACATGTCGGAGATTTCTCATTGGTTGGCAAGAAAATCAAATTCAGATGTAACAAAATCAAAAAAGTGTCTTACTTCCCCAAGATCTTCTTTGTTTTCGTTGAATCTGATTACAATGTCACGTTTGCAATCTATATTTTCAATAGCAAGCAATTTTACATCAGGCGAATCAATTTTCCCCCATGTATATTGCGGCCAAAAACCAACACCGATGTTCGCGGCGATCAGATTTTTCACCGCGTTTTGATTATCACTTTCAAATGCAATTTTCGGCAAAAAACCGGAATCTCTGCAATATTTATCACAAATCGTACGAAAACTTTTTACCCCGGCAAGGCTGATAAAATCTTCTCTGGAAACCTCAGATAGTGATATAGAATTTCGATTTTCATACTTCCCTATAGTAGGAACCGCTAAAAAGATCTTTTCTGTAAAAACATAGGTGTCGCTGCTTTTCCCTTTGTGTTGCAACTCCGTGCTGATATCAATATCATAAGGCATTCTCAAAGCTTCGCTTTGAAAAACTTGAAAGTGCGTTTGTTTATTTTCTTTGCGATATTTAATGATCGCTTCAGTGATGACAGCGGAAGCCGCGTTCACATTGATATGAATATTGGTTTGCTCAAGAGTTGCTAGCTTTTCGAGTTCATGTGGTAACCTATCCAATGTTTCCAACATCGGTTCCAACTGATCTTTTAAGTATTTCCCATATGCTGTCAAAACGATATTTCTTCCTCGTGCCGAAAAAAGCGGATATCCCAATTCATTTTCCAAACGGTGAATTGATTGCGTCAGCGCAGGCTGCGCAATATGTAATTGCTCTGCCGTTTTTGTCACATGAAGATTTTGTGCCACCGCATAAAAATAACGTAATTGGGTAAGCTCCATTACAATGCCCTCCAATCCATAACGCTTATTATATTTTTATTATACATTTTACGTTATCGTTTGTCAAGAAAATTTCATACGAAAAGCAATAAAAAGACGGATAGGAAAAAACCTATCCGTCTTTTTATTCATTGCAATATAATTATTCAGCAACTGCAGCTTTGAGAGTTTCGAGCTGTTTCTTAAGTTCTTCGGGGAGTTTGTCACCGAATTTCTTGTAGTGTTCTTCGATTTCAGCAGCTTCTTTTGCCCAAACGTCCTTATCAACATCGAGAATGCTCTTGAGAGTTTCGATATCGAAGCCTTCAAGGTCAGTAAGGTCGATGTCTTCAGCGTGAGGAACATAACCGATAGGAGTTTCAACAGCGT
>CAYXQF010000002.1:0-56771 GCA_964466625.1 uncultured Lachnospiraceae bacterium
AACCATCAGTTGTGCAAGTTGGTGCAGTAACTACACCGTGTTCGCCGCGATGTTTAACATGGTCGGCTCCGCGTTCGGCGGCGAAAACGAGATCATCATCACCGCGGGTATCATTAACAACGTGATCGAATTTTTCGGCGGCGAAGCCATCAACTGGATCAACGCCGGCTCCTCCTATGCGGCAAACATCGCCGTTATGGTCATTTACATCGTATGGAACGCGCTGCCCTTCAAGATCCTCATTCTTTTAGGCGGTCTTCAGAGCATCAATAAACAATATTACGACGCGGCAAAGGTAGACGGCACACCGCGCAGACGTGTGTTCACCAAGATCACCGTTCCGCTCCTCTCCCCCATGCTTGCGTACGTTGTCATCACGGGCTTTATCGGCGGCTTTAAGGAATATTCCAGCATCGTCGGTATTTTCGGTGAGGATATGGGCCCCACAGGCAATCCGAAAAGACTCAACACCATGGTCGGATTTATTTATGACGCGCTGAACAACCATCAGGGACGCGCAAGTGCGGCAGCACTGATCCTCTTTGGTATCATATTCGTCGTCACGCTGATCAATCTTTACGTCAGCAAGAAAAAGACGCATTATTAAGGAGGTGCTGCAATGTCTGAAAAAACAATCAAAACCATGAATGAAAAAGATATGCAAAAGGTTTCCTCCCGTCAGAAAGTCGTGAAGATCGCGGTGCAGGTAATGCTTTATACGTTTCTTTTCATCATGGCGCTCATCGTCATCTTCCCGTTTTACTGGATGCTGATCTCCTCTGTGAAGTCCCTTTCGGAATATAAGCTTTCCGTACCCACCCTCTTCCCGAAAGAGATCCTTTTCTCCAACTACGTGGAAGCCTTCACACAAGCCAACCTCGGCAGACTTTTCCTCAATACGCTTTACGTTGGTCTTGTTTCCACGCTTCTCTCCCTTGTGATCACCGTGCTTTCCGCGTTCGCGTTCGCGCGACTGGAATTCAAGGGCAAAAACGCGCTCTTTGCCGCTTTGCTTGCGACCATGATGATCCCCGGTGAGCTTTTCACCATCACAAACTATGCGACGGTCAATACCTTCGGTTGGATGGATTCCTTTACCGTCCTTATCGTTCCGTTCCTCGTCAGCGTATTTTACATCTATCTCCTAAGGCAAAACTTCATGCAGATCCCAAACGAGCTTTACCTCGCGGCAAAGGTCGATGGGACAAGCGATCTGAAATATCTCTGGAAGGTCATGATCCCGCTCTCGCTCCCGACGCTGATCTCGATCACGATCCTCAAAATGATGGGTGCATGGAACTCCTACGTCTGGCCGCGTCTTGTTGCCAACAAGGAAGAATACCGCCTCATCACGAACGGTCTGAGAAATGCCTTCACCGAATCTACGGGCGACGTCAATATCCCCGTGCAGATGGCGGCAGTCGCGATCGTTTCGCTCCCGCTGTTCCTCGTGTTTATTTTCCTGAGAAAATATATCATGAAGGGTGTTTCCCGCAGCGGTATCAAAGGTTAATACGCCGCGCGTGCGGTTAACAATATTTTTTATTCAAGAAAGGATATTTCACCTATGAAAAGAGTGCTTGTCGCAATCCTCATGCTTCTTGCGTTCTGTATCAACTGCTTCGCGTTCGCGGGCTGTGGAAACACAAGTGTTGCCACGGATCTCGTGATCCCCGAAAACGGTTACGACGGAAGCGAAGTGACGATCAAATTCTATCACACCATGGGCTCCAACCTTCGTGATGTTCTTGAACGTTACATTGTAGAATTCAACAAACTCTACCCCAACATTCACATCGAACACGAACAGGTCGGCGGCTATGATGATGTGCGTGATCAGATCAAAACGGAGATTACCGTTGGCAATCAGCCTAACATCGCATACTGCTATCCTGACCATGTTGCGCTTTACAATCTGGCAAAAGCAGTAACGACACTGGATTCGCTCATCGAAAGCGATATCGAAATCACCCGTGCTGACGGCACCACCGAGATTCTTGGTCTTACTGATGAACAGGTTTCTGATTTCATCGCAGGCTACTATGCAGAAGGTCAGCAATTCGGTGACGGCAAGATGTATACCCTTCCCCTTTCCAAATCCACGGAAGTTCTCTATTACAACAAAACATTCTTTGATGCAAACGGCTTGACACCTCCCAAAACATGGGACGAAATGGAAGAACTTTGCGAAAAGATCAAAGAAATCGATCCCACCTGCATTCCGCTCGGTTATGACAGTGAATCCAACTGGTTCATCACTATGTGCGAACAGTATGGTTCCGACTACACCAGCGCAACAGGCGATCACTTCCTCTTTGACAACGAAACCAACAGAAACTTCGTGACTCGTTTCCGCGAATGGTATCAGAAAGGTTATGTAACCACACAGGAGCTTTCCGGCGCTTATACCTCTGAACTTTTCAAAAAACAGGACGGCATCAATAGCTATATGTCCATCGGTTCTTCCGCAGGTGCGACACATCAAAGACCTGATAAAGTGAACGAAGAATATCCTTTCGAAGTGGCGATCACCACCATTCCGCAGGTAAATCCCGAAGAACCCAAGGTTATTTCCCAAGGACCTTCTCTGTGCATCTTCAAAAAAGACAACGTGCAAGAAGTTCTCGCGTCTTGGCTTTTCGTGAAATATCTTACCACCACCGTTGAATTTCAGGCAGAATTCTCCATGGCTTCCGGTTACGTTCCCGTGATCAAGTCCGTTGGCGAAAACGAGATCTACAAAACCGAATTCCTTGACAAAGCAGACGGTGGCGATTTTATTTCCGCGCTTTCCGCAAAAGTATGTCTTGCACAGGAAGCTGCTTATTACACCTCCCCTGCGTTCAACGGTTCTTCCGATGCGCGCGATCAGGTTGGTCTTCTCATGCAGAAATGCTTCTCTTCTGAAGACGGCGGCAACGTCACCAAAATGATTGAGGAAGCATTCGAAGATGCTGTTTCCGAATGTATCTATCAAGCAGGATAATCAAAAATGAAACTGCTTCGTATCTTATCCCTTGTTTTAACACTCTCGCTTGCGCTCGGCATGCTCATCTCTTGCGGCACACCCGATACGTCCGATGAATCCAAGGTTTTGGACTATGCCGCTGAGATCAAGTTCGACATGACTTCCGAAACGCGCAAGACAGAAGTCACCGTGAAGTCCTTCATTGACGGTGACACCACACACTTTTTCGTTCCCGATTCCGCAGGAATCGAGGGCGGCGTGCTGAAAGCAAGATACCTTGCCATCAACACACCCGAATCTACCGGTAAGATCGAAGAATGGGGCAAGGCGGCGGCAAACTTCACCAAAGAGAAGCTTTCTTCCGCCATCTCTATCATTCTGGAATCTGACGATGATAAATGGAACGCGGATTCCACGGGCGGCAGATATCTCGTTTGGGTTTGGTATAAGACTGCGGATTCCGCAGAATACCGCAACCTGAACCTTGAGATCCTGCAAAACGGCCTTGCCATCGCCTCCAATTCCGCCAACAACCGCTACGGTGACGTTTGCATGGCGGCAATTAACCAAGCCAAAACACAAAAGCTCCACATTTATTCGGGAACGAAAGACCCGAACTTCCCCTACGGTGAAGCCGCGGAGCTGACACTGAAAGAACTGCGTTGCAACGTCACGGAATATGACGGCGCGAAAGTTGCATTTGAAGGTGTTATCACCAAAAACAGCAGTAACACCGTTTACGTTGAGGAATATGATCCCGAAACCGATCTGTATTACGGTATGACCGTTTATTACGGCTATGCGCTCAACGGCACGGGACTTCAGATCCTTTCCGTCGGCAACCGTGTGCGCATCGTCGGTACCGTTCAGTATTACGAAACGGGCGATTCCTATCAGGTTTCGGGGCTTGAATATTCCCCCATGCGCCCCACGGATCCCAATAATATTCAAAAAATCAGCGAAGGTCACGCCCCCGTGTATAAGCTCACCGAGGCAGAAACCTTCATGGGTGGCAAAGTCACAGTCCCCGTCGGCGACGAAACGCGGGAATATGACTATGCTGAGCTTGCGCTCTACACTTCCGTGGAAATGAAAAATCTCCGCGTGAAAAGCGTTTACACCACCCAAAACGAGGAAAGCTCCTCCAATGGTGCGATGACACTCACTTGTGACGTGAACGGCACGGAAATTTCCGTTCGCACGATCGTCCTTCGTGATGCGGAAGGCAAGGTCATCACCGCGGAGCTTTTCGAAAACAAAACGATCGACGTCAAAGGTCTTGTTGACCGCTTCGACGGCGATTACCAGATCAAAGTTTTCTCTATCAACGATATTACAATTCATGATTAAACATCAAAAGGAGATATTATGAAAAAGCTGATCTCGATCATCATGGTATTGGCACTCTGCCTTACAGCCTTTGCCGCTTGCGGCACAAATGAAAGCCTCGTTGCAGCAGGCGATTATCTTTTCAACCTTTATAAAAACGATGCCACCGTTACCCCTTCCGACTTTGAAGTTGCAGGCCGCGTTATGGTAGACGGCGTGCTCTACACCGTTGAATGGACTGTCGATTCCGAAGAAGTTACCATCACGGAAAGCGAAAAAGACGGTTTCTATCTCGTTGACATCAACGAAAAGACCGAAACCGAAGTTGCTTACACCCTCACCGCTACCATCAAAAATGAAGCAGGCAAATCCGTAGCAAAGACCTTCGCTCGCACCATTCCTGCATACAAAGTATTCTCTTATGCGGAATATGCGGCAGCAGCAGACGATTCCACCGTTGTGGTAAAAGGTATCGTTGCCGGTATCTTCTCTAAATCCAATGGCTCCAGCGGCAACGGCATTTACATTCAGGACGAAAAGAACGAAGGCGGTTACTACGTTTACGGCCTCGTTGACGCTAAAGATCCCGAAGCAGACCTCGGTATCAAGGTTGGTATGACCGTTGAAGCAGCAGGCGCGAAAGACACTTATAACGGCATGTACGAAGTTGTAAACGCTGCCATCACGATCCTCGATTCCACAATCAAGGAAGTTACTCCCGTAGATTACACCGAGATCTACAAGAATGCGGAAAAACTTTCCGATGCGGCACTCGTTGACAGACAGGCTATGCTCGTTACCATCAAGGGCGCTGAGATCACCGGTCAGGAAACCGCCAGCGGTTACTACAAATTCTCCCTCGACGGTAAGGAAGCTTACGTTCGTATCTCTTCCTCCAACAACTGCATCACCAAAGATGAACAGACCGCTTTCATCGCGGCTCACACCGAAAACTTCGGCTACACCGCTGATATCACCGGTATCGTTTCTCTTTACAGCGGCAATTTCTATCTCATTCCTGCAGATGCAAATGCACTCGCAAACTTCAAGCTTCCCGAAAGAAGTGCTTCTGAAAAGCTTGAAATGGAAGTTGGCACTGTTGAGATCGCAGGCGTGATCTCCGAAAACACAACAATTGCTCTTCCCCAGACAGGCGCAACCTACAGCGATGTTACTTACGCTTGGACTTCTGACAGTGAATACGCAGTCGTTGACGGCGCGAACCTCGTTGTAACCGTTCCCGAAGCTCCTGCAACCGCAACACTCACCCTCACCGCTATCTGCGGCACGGAAACCGTTACCAAAACCTTCGCCGTCAGCCTTACCGCTCTCGCAACAGAAGCTGACGTTGTGAATGCTGCTTATGCACTCAACGCAGGCGAATCTATCCCCGGCACATACACACTCTCCGGCGTGATCACCGAAATCGACACTCCTTACAGCGAACAGTACGGCAACATCACCGTTATCATCGTTGTTGGCGATATGTCCGACAAACCCATCATGTGCTACCGCCTCAAGGGTGAAGGCGCGGCTGATCTCGCAGTTGGCGACAACATCACCGTAACAGGCACGATCACCAACTATAAAGGCACCGTTGAATTCAATAGCGGTTGCACTCTCGACGCGGCAAAATCCGCTACAGCGCTCGTTGACGAAGCATTTGCTCTGGCTGAAGGCGCTTCCATGGACGCAAAATGCACCCTCACCGGTGTGATCACCACCATCGACACTCCTTATAGCGAACAGTATGGCAACATCACCGTTACCATTCAGATCGGTGATATGGCTGAAAAAGCGATCATGTGCTACCGCCTCAAGGGCGAAGGCGCGGCTGACCTTGCAGTTGGTCAGACCATCACCGTTCACGGCGAGATCATGAACTATAAAGGCACTGTAGAATTCGGCAGCGGTTGTGTGATCGTTCCCACAGTCACAGCAGCAGAATAAACAGATCTTCCAAAGCAAAAGGACAGAGATTTTCAAAATCTCTGTCCTTTTTTAATTAAATTCATCTTTCAATTTTTCAAAAGCCGCAAACGCTGTTTTTTCCCATGCGATGGGAGTTATGGATATGTAACCGTTTCGGTATGCGTTGATGTCAATGTTCGGATCTTTATCCTTCGATTCCACAGGCTCACCGACTTGAATATACATATCGTTTCCTTTACAAACAAACGCATCGGAATAAAACATTCCGCCCTGGCGCGTAATGCGAAAGCCTTTACTTTCTTTCGGGATATTCACGTTATAATGACCGTTTTCCGCAAAAAGATCGTTTTCAAAAATAAAATCCATCACTTGGTCCATCTGTGCAATTGCCGCTTCATAATCGTGGGGTTCCGCAGAAAAAGCGATCCCTCGGATCCCAAGGCGCGCCCCCTCCTGGATCACGCCGACCGTCCCCGAATAGGCAATATCTTCTCCGAGATTAAGTCCCAGATTCACACCGGAAATGACAAGATCATAGTCCGCACCAAGTCCCGTCACACCAAAGCGCACGCAATCGGCAGGGGTGGAATCCATCGACCAGACCGTCACGTCGGGCGCGATATCCACCTTTTTGATCTCCGTTACACGGCGAAAATCAATGGCTTGGCTCATGCCGCTCTGTTCAAATTTCGGCACCACCACGGTCACCTCGCCGTATTTTTTCGCCCATCGCACAAGATGCGGCAAAGCAGGCGAGGAAATTCCGTCATCGTTGGCAATCAATATTCTCATAACCAACCCTCGCTTGCCTTTTTATATTCACCGAGAAGCGTATCTGCTTCCGCGATCAGCGCTTTCATTTCTTTCTTGCTGTAAACGGTGGCACCGCTTGCCGAAGCATGACCGCCGCCGTGATATTTTTCCGCAAGCGCATTGATCGTCACAAAGCGTGAGCGCAAACGCACACGAATGGATTTATCCGCACCCTCAATGAAAGCGATCCAAATAAGACTATTTTTGATCGAATCCATATAAGAGACGGAAGCGCCTGCTTCTTCGCTCGAAAGATTAAATTTCTTCTGCATCGCGCGGTCAACGTAGAGATAAACCACACCGTTTTCCGTGATCTTCATGCGCTTATAAACGTACGCTTGGAATTTCAGCGCGTCAAAATCCTTGAGATAAAGGTGCGCATAGAGCATATCCGTATCCACGCCAACATCAAGAAGCATACCTGCCAGACGCATCGTATCACCCGAAACCGAGCGGAAGCGGAATCTGCCCGAATCCGTGACCATGCCCGTATAGATATATTTTGCTGCTTCTTCATTGATCGTAAGCTCTGTGCGGAAAGCATCATAAAATGCGGCAACCATCTCACAAGTAGAAGAGCGTTCTTCTTCCACCCAGGAAAGATCGCCATAGGGGGAAACGTCGATGTGATGGTCGATCTTCACAAGCTCACGGCAAAGTGCATATTTGGGATTGGAAATGCGTTCGGTCGTCGCGGTATCCAAAACGATACCGAGCGCATCACTGTAATATTCATCGGGTTTTGCCTCGTCTTCCCCACCGAGAAAACCAACGTAATCGGAATAGTCACAGTTCAAAAGAAGGATTTCCTTTTCAGGGAAAGAAAGGCGCAAGATCTCTCGCAAGCCTTTGGTGGAGCCAACGGCGTCACCGTCGGGACGCTTGTGGCGGAAAAGGATAATTTTTTGATATTCCCTGATCTTTTCTAAAATTTTAGCCATCGCTTCGATATTCATCGTCATTCCTCCATCAACTGTTCGAGATCTTTCAGCATCGCCATCGCTTCTTCACGGTTTTTGAGCGTAGCGCCGCTGGCTTTTTCATGGCCGCCGCCACCGTATTTTTTCGCGATGGGATTGATATTATAGCGAGAAGAACGGATCTCACAAAGCACACCTTCGTCGCTTTCCGTGAAGTTCACCCAGATATCCACACCGCGAATATCCGACATGACGCCCACCATGCCGCGAGAAATCGTAAAAAGGCTGGCGTCATAGCTTTTCGCTTCGTCATACGGGGTGTAAATATACGCCACGTTTTTTTCGGTAAACTGCACCTTGAGAACAAACTGCGCACGCAATTTCATATGCGAAAAATCATCGGCATAAAGACTGCGATAGATATCTGTCGTGGAAAATTTCTTTTCCATCAAAAAAGCTGCGATGCGGAAAGTATTGGCATTGGTCGAATCATAACGGAAACGACCGGAATCGGTGATCATGCCCGTATAAAGAAGTTTTGCCGCTTTCGGTGAAACACACCAGCCGCAAGCCATCGCCAAAGCGGTGACAAGACCGCAACAGCTCTCATAAGAAGTATCGGTAAGCTCACATTCCGCGATCTTTTCACAGAAGATGTGGTGGTCGATGCGTATTGTTTTTTCGGCGAGCGTATAGCGATCATCGCTGATCAGCGCCTTTGCGGAAGTATCCAAAATCACGGCAAGTGCGCCTTGATACATGCTGTCTTCAACGGTATTCATCACGCTGTCTTCCATAAAAGCATATCGCCCTGCTTCATCACCCACGGCAAGGATCGTTTTTTCGGGATAATTTTCCTGCAAAATGTTTTTTAGTCCCAGTTGGCTGCCCAAAGCATCGCCATCGGGATTTTTATGGCGGTGCAAAATCACGGTGTCATATGCTTCGATATATTTTCGTATTTGTTCAAACATAAAAACCTCTTCACTTCGATTGTTGATTGAAATATAAATGCGTATATTCAGTATACCATATTCACGCATATTTTGCAAAGGAAAATGGAAAGTTATAAAAGAAACTCTCACAGATTTTTATCCGTGAGAGTTTTTCTTTTTCTAATAAAAATGAAAGCAACAAATTTATCCGTTCTCGCGTTTTCCGAGCGCGAGTCCTTGATAAGTATCGAGGAATGCTTCGGCGGTCTTGATCATATTCACGCATACGCGCTCGTCCTTAAAGCTGAAAACGAAGCACGCCGTGCCGAAATATTTGTCGATGATCTGCACCTTGATGCGGAGCTTTTTCTCCTCCGAAAAATCTGCCGAGCAAGCAACGTCATAAAAATGTCCTTTCGTGACGGTTCCTGCCACAAGGTCGGAATATCCTTCCTCGGGAAATTTTCCAAATTCATTATAGCCCACACCGAACACAAGATTTTTTTCACCTTGCTGATTTTGATAAGTAAGTGTACCTTTTCGTCCTTCAAAAGCAAAGCGGAACCATTCGATGCCCATCGGATTTTCCTCCAAACGGTAAGTCACGCCATGAAGCTCCTGCATAAACGCGTGCTCGCCATCATCAGCAAGCGCATAAAGCTTTCTTGATGCCGCATAGTCCAAAAGTTCCGCATAGGAAGCATCATCTTCCGGCAATTCTTCCGAAAGGTTTTCCACAAGAGTGTGGTAAATCTCATGGAAAAGGATCGGTCTTGACGTAGGATTGCCTTGATTATCGGAGGTGATCACAAAAATAAAATCCGTTTGGGGATCGCAAACGGCAAATTGATCGCCCATACCGCTGAAGAAAAAGCCATCACGAGGAGTTTTCCAGATCTGATAGCCATAGCCGTAATGATCAGAGGCAGTATATCCCTTGATATCGTTGCAGACCTGCTTTTTCACCGCTTCTTTCATATAGTCGCGGCTGACATACTGTTTTCCTTCCCAAGAACCGCCGTTCAAAACAAAACGCGCGAAGTGAAGAAGATCCAGCGCAGAACACATCACGCCCGAATCCCCAAAAGAATGTCCGCCGGGAACCTTCAGCGTATAGGTATCCTCAGAAAAGCCGATCTCGCGAAGTGCTTTATCCTTGAGATAATCCAAAAACGGTTTTCCCGTGAGTCTTTCCACAAGGACACAAAGCATCTGTGATGCAGGGCTGTCATAATCAAAAAGCGTGCCGGGAATCTTATCGCTTTTTTTGCGGAAATAGACTTCTGTTCTGTCTTCTGTGCCGGAATAAAACCAGTTGACACCATATTTCATGCTACTTTCCATGCGAAGAAGATCACGGATCGTTGCTTCACGAAGCTTTTCATCCGCTTTTTCCATATATTCGGGGAAAAACTTCATAAAAAGATCGTCAATCGAAAGCAGTCCGTCATCAATCGCCATGCCAACAGCAATAGAAACAAAGCTTTTGCTGACAGAATACATTCTGTGCTTAAAATCTTTTGTAAAAGGTGCATAGTAAACTTCCGCAAAAAGCTTTTCACCTCTTGCCATCAAAACGCTGTGTGTGCTGAAACCGCATTCGTCAAGCGTTTTCAAAAAAGAAAGCACACGCTTCGATGAGATACCTGCCTTTTCGGGTGTTGTTTTCTGAAAATACATCGCTTTTCCTTTCTATCATTGGGGCGCTGCCCCAAACCTCGCTTGGCGCGCCGCTCCAAGACCTCGCAAAAGGGATTTCTCCCTTTTGAATCCCCAATGGTTTTTACTTATTTTTTCTGTAGTATACACATTCGTGCAATTTTCCACGGTATTCGATCGTTGCGTGGGTATTCATCTTTGTCATGCCGCATTTCTCCATCACGCGGATACTGGCAAGATTGCTTGCAAACGCACCCGTAATGACTGAGGCATATCCATTTTGCAAAAGATAATGGATCACGGCGGTGAGTGCTTCTGTCATATATCCTCTGCCCCAAAACATCGGCGAAATCACATAACCAAGCTCGATCATATCCCCTTTGATCTCCGTGTCGTTCAAAAAACCGACAAGCGTTTCTCCGCAATAGATTCCTCGCACAAAATGCGCATCGGAAGCGGAAAGCGCAAGAAACCGTGAAAAAAGCTTCGTTTTTGCTTCCTCTGTCACAAGGTCGGGGAGCATATAGGTCTGCTTGATCTTTTCATCAACGAAAAGAGCTATCATCGCGTCCTTGTCCGCTTCGGAAAAGGGCTTCACCGTCAAACGGTTTGTTTTGATCATCATAAAAGCTCCTTTCCTTATATCACAATATCCGTGCGGCGGAAATCGCAAAGACGATTGTCAAAGCCCGTGGTATCACGGTGCAAGCGAACGGTCTGCACGTGCTTTTGTCCATTCGGCAAGGTCACCTCGATCTCGTAATCACCATAGAAACCGCCAAAACGAACTTCACCATGCTTCGAAACAGTATCAATTTCTGTACGCCATTCCTTATTGATCAGTTCATCAAGCGCTTCATATGCTTTTTTCGCGGTGCAATCGCGATGAATAAGACCTGCATGGAAGATATTTTCGCCTTGGAATGCGGTATCGTCCGCAAAATTCCACCAAACGATGGACTGGCAAGCCTTACTGCTGAACCACAAGCGGTAAAGACGGCGCACCAGCTCTGCTTGTGCGTCTTCATCTTCCCCTTCACCGTGCCAAGACGGAATGGAAACCTCGGAAAGGCTGATCGGCAAGCCAAATTCGCCATAGCATTCCAAAACGTCCAAAAGACGAAGCGGATTGCAAACACGGCTATTTTCACCATAAAGACTCTGATTTTTCCAATGCGGCCAAAACGCATGGAACTGCATACCGATACCTTCAATCGGAGCACCTTTATCGAGCCATTCACGAAGCGCCATATAGTAATAACTGCGATAACCGCGGTAATGCTCCCCAAAGCTTTCCTGCATACCTTCATTCCAATAGAGGCGAGAATGTGGAAAATGACGTTTACAAAGATCAAAGCACCATTTTTCATGATCACGTTCGTCCGTGATTTGCAAATTGCGGCAGCCATTGCCTTTATAGCAATTCTTATATATCGTAAGCATCTCATTGATGACGTCTACGTCTATAAATTTATTGCCATAGCGCGCGGCAAGCTCGGAAAGGCGCTGATCAATGGCGATCTTGATCTCACGATTATCTTTTGAGAGCCAATCGGGCTGGAAGGAATTATAGATCAGACAATGTCCTTTCATATCGAGCCCGTTCTTTTCGCAAAATTCCACAGCTGTATCCAGCGGCGGACGGCGGCTGATGAACGGCGCGTCTTTTTCAAAGCGCGGCTTTCCTTTTTCAGGTTCTAAGGTATCCCAATACAGCGGGATCACGGCAAAATTAAAAATATTTTTGAATTGCGCTTCATACGCCGCATTGAGTTCCGGCGTTTCCATCTGACCGAGGAAAAACGTAGTCGCACCGAAATGAAATGCGTGGCGAACAAGCTTTGCTTTTACACGAATACCCTCATGTGTTTCCCCTTTTTCATCAAGGAAACGCAAGCGAAACTCGCCTTTTCGATTCTCTTCGATACCGCGGTTTACTTTATCTTCCACACAGTAGTCAAAGCGAGCAAAATTTTCCACCAAACGCACAAGATCGTTTTTCTTTTCCATAGAAATATCATCTCCTTTCTTTCTAAAGTCATTTTAACACAAATTTTCAGAAAAATCTTGCGGATATTTACATAAAAACTTGAAATTCGGATACTTTTTTCATTGACAACGGACAAAACGGTATTTATAATAAAAAATAGAGTCAACAAAGGAGATATCACATGGAACAACATATCCTACTTTCGGACTTTTATCAAATTTCACTCGCGCACATCAAAGGTGTTCTGCAAAGATCCGCTTGGGACCCAACCGCTCATTCCCATGACCATTTTGAGCTTTTCGTTCACATCAAAGGGCATATTCAAATTTTTGTGGAGGAAAACCGTTATTCACTTTCGGGCGGAGAAATCCGATTTTACAGCGCCGGTGAACTGCATGGCGGCGATCTCGGCGGTGACGAAGAAATTGAATGGTATCAGATCAATATACCCGCCGCATTTCTCAGCGCGCCCAACGGAAAAGCGCTCACACGAATCTTTTGGGATCGAAAATTCGGCACGGGAAACGTGATCCGTTCTCAAAAGCAAGAGGAGATCGTGAGTATGTTAGAAAATGCTTTCGCTCTCTATAAAAACAACGATCCGCTCGCTATGTGTTATGCACAAACCGTTGTGGTCGGATTGCTTTGTTTGATCTATGCAGATGAAAATCGTTTGTCCAGTGCCGCGGAAAAACGAACACCTGCACTGGAAAAAATTTTCGATATGATCTATCATGATTTCGCAAATCTATCCTCCGTATACGATATTGCCGAGCGTACCCATTTCAGCGTTTCCTATATCAATAAGCTTTTCCACACACACGTAGGCGTAAGTCCTTATCAATTTTTGCTCGGAAAAAAGCTTGACGAAGCAAAAAAAGCGCTCAAAAACGGAAAAAGTGTCACGGAAGCCGCACGCCTTGCAGGATTTCGGGATTATTCGGGATTCATCACCCTTTTTCGAAAGCGTTTTGGCGTGACGCCCCATAAATATAAGAAATAAAAACAGACTAACAAGGAGTTCCAGACCATGACCGAAACCACAAAGACCGTCTTTGAAAAATACGAGATCCGCAAAACAAAAAAGCAAAAGACGGCGTTTATCGAATATATCAAAACCGTCGCCGCGGAGCGCGGATATTCTTGCCGCATGGAAAAAGGCTCGTTCGGCGCACGCAACATCGTCATCGGCGATCCCGCAAAAGCAAAGCTTCTTTACACGGCGCATTATGACACTTGTCCGCGTTTGCCCTTTCCAAACTTCATCACGCCGAAAAATTTTCTCATCTATCTGCTCTACCAGATCGTGATTTCCCTTGTCTTCATGATCGCGCCCATTCTCCTCGGCGTATATCTTTGGTTCGTACTCGCAGGTGCGCTGGAACTTCCAAGCGAGCTTGCCGAGGCACTTTCCCTGCCGATCTTTTATCTGCTTCTCATCGGTATCATGCTTCTGCTCATGGCAGGTCCTGCCAACCGCCACACGGCAAATGACAATACCTCAGGCGTGACGCTGCTGCTCGACATCATGCACGCACTCCCCGAGGAAGACAGGGAAAACGTCGCTTTCGTTTTCTTTGATCTTGAGGAAATGGGACTTTTCGGCTCATCGAGCTTCGCTTCCAAGCATAAAAAACGCATGCAAGAAAAGCTTCTCGTCAATTTCGACTGTGTTTCCGATGGGGAAACGATACTCTTTGCGCTTCGCAAAGGTGCAAAAAAATACGCGCCTCTTTTTGAAAAAGCGTTTGAACCAAATGAAAATATCCGTGTTGAAGTCTTGACAAAAGGCGTTTTCTATCCGTCCGATCAAGCAAATTTCCCCTGTGGTGTCGGTGTAGCGGCGCTGAAAAAAGCGAAATTTTGCAATTTGCTTTATATGGATAAGATCCACACGCCGCGTGACACCGTTTATCGTGAGGAAAATATTACATATCTCACGGACGGTGCGATCAAACTGATCCAAGAAATGAATTAAAAAAACGGGAAGATTCAAAGATCTTCCCTATTTTTATATACCGTATTTGATCTTTACTCTTTCAAGCTTTTCGCCAAAAGGCTTTGCGCAGAAAAAGAGGAAAATGAAGTTGGAAGCAGAATACAGGAGCGTGTGCGGCAGTGCTGTGAGGATCGCCGCCACATAAAGCTGCATGCTGAAATCTCCACCTGCCCAAACGACAGACCAGATATCCATGAGAAGCGAATAAAAAACACCTGCAAGCACGCCTGAAATCAGCAAGAGCGGCTTGTTTTTTTTGAGCCATTTTGCAAAAACACCTGCCAAAAAACCCGTCATACCCCATGCAAACATTTGAAACGGTGTCCAAGGTCCTTGTCCAAAATAGAAATTGGAAATGATCGCGGAAAGCGCGCCCACGAGAAAGCCTGCTTCTCCGCCGAGATACATACCCGTGATCATCGTGAAGGTGGTAACCGGCTTGAAAAACGGCAGAAATCGTCCTACGACGGAAAGTGCCGTCATCACGCAAACGATGATGAGCCGTCTTGTGCCGATCTTTTTCTTTTCAAATCCGCAAAGAAAAAGGGAAACGGAAAGCGCCGCCACCGAAACCGTGATAAAAGCATGGCGTTTTTCATCAAAAACGAAAATACCGAGAATCACGGCGATGGGAATCAGCAAAAATGGGATCAGAATCCGAAAAAGATCTCTCACCTTTTTATTTCGAATGACGATCATACACACGTCCTTTCCCCGTTGGCAAGACAAAGGTCAATGACGTCTTTCGCGGTGACCGCGCCGTCATAATATCCTTTGGTCATGCGCGCGGTGGCAGTGGTATAAAACGTATTCGCAGAAAAGAAAGCCTTGGGTGTATCAATGGATATCATTTCTCCGCGGAAAAAGAGCGCACAGCGGTCTGCGATCTCGGCGGCAAATTCCATATCATGTGTCACCAAAACGATCGTCACGCCATTTTGCGAGAGTGTGCGCAGGATCTTCGCAATGCCGTCCTTCGCATAAGCGTCAAGTGCTTTAGTGGGTTCGTCAAGAAGGAGCAATTTTGGCTTTGTGGCAAGCACCTTTGCCAGCGCCACAAGCTGTTGTTCTCCACCGCTGAGATCATACGGGTGTTTATCATAAAGCGGCGAAAGATCATAAGGAAGCATTTCTGCCTCGGCACCTGCTTCCAAAAGCTCTTCACGCACCGTATTTTTGAGGAAAACCGTCTGTACGTCCTGCGGCAGATATGCCAAACACTCACGGTAAAGCGCGCCGTTTTTGTAATCCTTCAGCTTTTTGCCAAACACACGCACGTCCCCGTTATAAAATCTGCGGATCCCTGCCGCATTCACAAGCGTCGTGGTCTTACCCGATCCGTTGCCGCCGAGAATACAGAAGATCTCATTTTCATAAACCGTAAACGAAAGATTTTTCAGCACGTCGGGCAGATTTCTTTCATAACGAAATGATACGTCGCGAAAAGCGAGTGCTTCTTTTCCTTGCGCAAGCACCTCTTTTTTTGCGAGTGTTCGCGTATCGTTCTGAAAATTTGAGGTGATATACTGTCTGCCATCACGCACAGAAAGCGGTACTTCACCTGCACCGCCCGTTTTTTGAAAGACCTGAGTGGCGGTCGGCAAAGCAAGTGAAAAGCGATCTTCCGCGCGAATTTTCGCGATCGCACGTCGGGGTGTGTCATACGCCATCATTTCGCCCTCGCGCAAAAGCAAAAGCTTGTCACAAACGGGAAAAACCTCTTCCATGCGATGTTCGATCATGATGACTGTCATCGAAAGCTCACGGTGAAGCTTGGAAACGGTGGCAATAAATTCTGCGGCGGCGATCGGATCGAGCTGTGCTGTCGGCTCATCAAGAAGCAGGATCTTCGGTCCCATGACCATCACGGAAGCGAGAGAAAGGAGCTGTTTTTGTCCGCCCGACAGCGAAGCCACATCTTTTTCAAACCAATCTTCAATGCCGAAATATCCTGAGATCTCCGCCACACGGCGACGGATCTCATTCTGCTCCACACCGAGGTTTTCCAGCCCAAAGGCAAGCTCATGCCAAACCTTATCCGCTACGATCTGCTGCTCGGGTTTTTGAAGTACATAGCCGACTTTCGCGGCGGCATCACGGTCAGAAAGCACCTCCTGCTTTTCGCCCATCAAGCGAATGTTACCGCACATTTCGCCAAGGGGAGCAAGTTCTTTTTTCAAAAGGCGCATCAGCGTGGATTTTCCGCTGCCCGTCGCACCGGCAAGAAGCACAAAATCCCCTTCATTCACCGAAAAAGACACGTCACGGATCGTCGGCGTTTGCATATTCGGATAAGTAAAGCTTAAATTTTCGACTGCAAGTATTTCCATTTGATTCTCACCCCCACTTCCAAAAACGTCGGCATCATAACAAGTGCCGCATAAGCAACATAAGAAATATACGTTAAGATGGTCCCTGTGTTCATTTCAAACATAGGATAATAGCGCACCGACACGGCGCCTGCTGCCATGCCGATGATCGTCAAACCTGCAAAAAGCACCGTCAAGCCAAGGAAAATCGCATCTGCGGCACCAAATCGAAAAATTTTGAAAAACGTTCGTTTTCCCGTGCCGTAGCCACGCGCGGTCATGCTGTCCGCCGTGACGATGCCATTTTCCAGCGCCCACGTCACCATGACGGAAAAAATACGAATCCCTCCGCGAAAACGGTCGATAATATTATCTTCCTTATAAAGCCCCATGCCCTTTTGCGCATCGTTTACCTTTTTCGTTTGCGCGGCAAAAAGAGGAATATATCTAAGTGTCATAGAAAGCATGAGCGAAAGCTTCGGTGAAAATGCACCGAAAAGATAGAGCAGCTTATCCGCTGTCATCATCGAAGAAAAATGGGAAAACCACAGCATCACCGCCGCGAGCATTACGCCAGAAACCGCACCATAGATCACGGCTTCCAGCGTGATAGGGTTATCATTCAAGACAAAAAGCACCGTTTTTCCGTTGTGATAAAAGAGCGGATTGAGAATCAGCGCCCCTAAAAACAAAACCAAAAGCCAGCAGAGCAAGCGTTTTTTCTGTCCCGACACAAAAAGGAAAAGGAGCGCACCGACAAGCGACAATGCGATCATAACGGGATTCATCTGAAACATGACGAGTCCTGCCGCCATCAAAAAATATAAAAAGACTGCAATAGGATTTTTCTCTGATAACACTGTCACACTCCTCCTTTCTCCGCTTTTCTTTAGGAAAAGAAAAGCTTGGCAAAAGAAACCGTTCGGGGTTCTTCGTTTTTTTAACTAAATTTTTTATTCTACGCTCCGTATGAAAACAAAGCTTGGCGAAAGAAACCGCTCGAGGCTCTTCGTTTTTTTAACTAAATTTTTTATTCTACGCTCCGTATGAAAACAAAGCTTGGCAAAAGAAACCGCTCGTGGTTCTTCGTTTTTTATTTTAACTAAATTTTGTTCCGTATAAAAATAAAGTTTGGCAAAAACCCTTTCATGACTCTTCGCTCTGTGTTTTTGTAAATTTTACCCCCTCAACCGGGATTCCAAAGGGATCGGTCCCTTTGGCGGGGGAAAGGGGCAGAGCCCCCTTTAAGAAAAGTCCTTGCCAAGCGTCAGCGTATATGTCCATACGATCTCGTCCCCGTCGGAAAGATCGTAGCCATCACAGCCGACGTCCGCGCGCTCACCGCCAACGGTGTACGTCCAGCCGGAAAGATCACCGAAATCAAATTCATAAAGATAACCGATTCCTGAAACGTAAACAAGTCCTTCTGCGCCTTTTTTATCTATATGGATTTTATACGTTCTCGCCGCTTCGGTGAGAATATCATAAACGGTGTCATTCGCATCGATCGCAAACACGGTCACGGGAAGGATCACACCATCTTCGGGAATATGATCGTCCCTGCCTGCCACGGTGTCACAGCGTATCGTCATGGTGACACTACCCACGATCTCACCCTTTTCCGTTTCACCGCCGTAATAGCCCTCACGGCTTTCAATTTTCATAAACCAAACAAAACAGAGCAAAAGAGCAAAAACGATCGCCACCGCAAAGAAATTCTTCGGGTGTCGCTTTCCTGCAAGGAAAAGCACAAGGCATGCGACGAGTGCCACAGCAGCAAGGATCAACGTCACGGTCACGCGATAGTCAAGAGGGGTACCGCTGTCTGTCGGCTCGTTTTTCAAAGGAGAGAACACTGCATTCTCCGAAAGATCCAGATCGTAAAAAGATGTTTTTTCCGTCTGCATGCGGCGAAGCGCGATCAATGCGCAAAATGCCTGCGCCGTCGCGTTTTCACTCACTTCCCCGTCCAAGGTGTGCGCAAAGGCACCGTTTGGCAGACGAAAAACCGAAAGCGTATCAAGAAGTGTTTTTTCATTTTTTATAAAACGCGCATCGGTAAAAATATCAATATCCAGCGCCGCAAGCGCCATGATGACCTGCGCCGTGCTCTCTGCGTTCACCACGCCGTAGTTCACATAATGCCCGTCCTCACGCATGAGTGCAGACAAGCAATTGACGGCATCGGAAAGTGCTTTTTGCACCTTTTCCTGTTCGCGAAAATGCGCGAGTGCTTGTACCGCCATCGCCGTCACGTCCGCATCGGCGCGCTCACCCGTCAGCGCAAAACCACCGTCCGCAAGTTGTTTGGAAAGGAGCATTTCTAAAATGGAATCCGCTGTATATATTTCAGAAAGAAGCCCGTTTGCCGCCATGTGAAGCCCGAAAACAAGGCTCATCACACCCAGCTTGCCCACGGAATCCTCGGCAGTTTCTGCCGTAAACTCATTTTTTACGCCACACGCAAGAAACGCGAGTGCATATTTTTGTTTGGTCACCGCATTGGATATTTTATTTTCCGAAACGTAAGCGCCAAGCGCTTGCAGATAGTTCGAAAAATCATAAGCTTCGCCGCTCTGCGCGAGCGCCAGCACATACCATTCCGCACCACCCGCATTTTCACAAAGCGCACCGTCAAGCCATGCCTGCGCGTCTTCCTTTGCGGTGCTCCCTGCTTGATAGGTGAAAATACCATCAAGCAGAGCATCTGTCTTTTCGACAGAGCTTGCGGCGCTCACCGTCCCCGCAAAAAGAGAAAAGATCAGCGCCGTCAAAAGACAAAAAGCTCCTATTTTATGCTTCATTTTTTTCTTTACCCGAAATCTTACGTGTGTAAATCACAACGGCGAATGCTACGCAGATGGCAAACACAATGATAAATGCCGCCACACCAAGCATCGTGTAGATCATGGCATTCGAAAGACCTTCCACATTTACCACGCAAACAGGCGGAACCAAGGTCATACCTTCTTTTTCTGCACTGATGAGAAGTTCACCGGCATCATCAAGCGTCAAAGTAACTTTGCCGTTTGCATCGGTGATAAACTCGGTCGCTTTGCCGTTTTGAGTGATCACAGCACCCGAAAGCGGTGTGCTGACGGGGTTCCAATTTTCATCGTAGCCTGCCTGCATGAGTGTGAGCGTCACCTCGTCACCTCTTTCGCACTGATAGAGGATATTGCTGTCAAAATAGCTGTAAGTATCAGAAAAACCAAGCGTATCCGTGTAAACGAAAGCATAGATATGATCGCCGCTCTGCACGGTGTCAAGCAAGCTGGAAGGGGAGGCATTGTTCACGTAATAGCCGTAAGAGCCGCCGTTTTCCACGCCCCAAAGTTTCACCATGGAGCGTCCCCACTCGGTTGCCTCGGAAATATAGCCGTTTTCGCCATCGAAAAATTCTTCGTGCGCGATACGCAAAACATCGTCAAGCGTCATATTATTTCTTTCAATCCACAATTCCGCACTCGCCAAGACAAGCGCGCCGTTTTCATCGGCGATGGTAACGTATACCCTATATCCCGGCTTCGAAGCGAAAACAGGCAATGCAAACAAAGTAAACGCAAAAACTGCCGCAAGGCAAATAGAAATGATTTTTTTCATAAAAGATTCTCCTTTTTATTCTATACGGCAGTTTTGCTTGCCGTCATTTTATTTTACAGTAATCACACAAACGGGCGGAACAAGGTTCACGCCATCTTTTTCTGCGGTGATCACGTATTCACCTTTTTTATCAAGCGTCACGGTGACCTTGCCGTTTGCATCGGTCTTCATTTCGGAAGCTTTGCCGTTGATGTAGATCACAGCGCCCTCGGTCGCGGTGTCCAGCGGATTCCAGTTCGCATCGTAACCTGCCTGCATGAGTGTCAGCGTTACGCTGTCACCTTTTTTTGCGGAAACCGTAACAGCGTCAAAAAAGCTGTAAGTATCCGAGAAGCTGACCGTATCGGTGTAGATATAAGCATACACATGGTCGCCTTCTTTCACTTCATCGGTAAGACCCATTGCCGAAGCGTTGTTGACACGATAGCCGTAAGAGCCGCCGTTTTCCACGCCCCAAAGTTTCACCATGGAGCGTCCCCACTGGGTTTCTTCCGCACGGAAGCCTGCCGCAGCGCCGCCTTCATAATTTTCATCATGCGCGGTGGTAAGGATATCGTAAATGGTGATCTTGCCGTCCGCGTCCGTGTCGGCAAGCGCGGTTGCCTGTGCCGAAAGAACAACTTCGCCGTTTTCATCGGCGATGCTCACGTATGCCACAGGACCTTTGGGTTCGGATTCGCACGCGGTGAATACGAAAACACCGAATGCAAGGACTGCCACAAGGCAGAGTGAAAAAATTCTTTTCATGATTTTTTCTCCTTTTATATTATAATATATGATACAGCGCCAAAGCGCGAGTATCCGAAGCATCGGCATTTCTCCCAAAACCAAAAATGCACTTTTTTGACGGATCTCATCAAAAAAGTGCAGAAATTTCCTATCGCAACGCGCATAAGGCGCTCGGAGAAAAGCCGCATTTTCCAAATTTGCCCGAAAATGTGTTTCAACAAAGCTTCGCAAAACGGGGAGCATTCCGACTCAGGAACTAAGGTTCACATGACGGCAATGGCTGTTGCGTCGGATTTTCACCGAACTTTCCTCCTTACTTCCTTTTCTTACGAAAAGGATACCGTTTGCATCGTATTTCATTGCTTCCATTATAGCACAGCGATTTTTTCTTGTCAATGTATGCTTGTCCTTTTTTCTTGTAGAAAAAGGATTTTTCGGCGGCAGTCTGCAAGAGCAGGAAATGAAAAAGCTTGCATAATCGCATGAGAAATCCCAAAATAACTATTGTAATTTGCACCCGATTGCGTTATAATAACAATATATATCTAAAAATTAACAATAATTTTCTCAAATGAAAGGGACTATAAATTATGAAACGCACAACGATCAAGGAGTTATATACCTCTCCCGAAAGTTTTGGCGGCAAAGAAGTCACCGTTGCGGGCTGGATCCGCACTGTACGCGCAAGCAACGTGTTCGGTTTTATTGAACTCGCAGACGGCAGCACTTTCCCCAGACTGCAAATCGTACTCGAAGCGGACAAGCTTGCTAACTATACGGAAATCGCAAAACTCAACGTAGGCGCGGCAATCGTTGCCAAGGGTACTTTTGTTCTCACCCCCGATGCCAAACAGCCTTTTGAACTCAAAGCAGAAAACATTGAGATCGAAGGTGTTTCCACACCCGATTTCCCGCTCCAGAAGAAGAAAACTTCTCTCGAATTTTTGCGCACGATCCCGCATCTCCGCGCAAGAACCAACACTTTCCAGGCTGTATTCCGCGTTCGTTCCGAAGCGGCTTACGCGATCCACAAATTCTTCAATGAAGAAGGCTTCGTTTACGTAAACACCCCCCTTATCACCGTTTCTGACTGTGAAGGCGCCGGTGATATGTTCCGCGTAACTGCTCTTGATATGGACAATCCCCCCAAGACCGAAGACGGCAAAGTGGATTTCTCCCAGGACTTCTTCGGCAAAGCTGCAAACCTCACCGTTTCCGGTCAGCTCCAGGGTGAATGCTTTGCGCAGGCTTTCGCAAAGATCTATACTTTCGGTCCCACATTCCGTGCAGAACGCTCTTTCACACAGCGTCATGCGGCAGAATTCTGGATGATTGAGCCCGAGATCGCTTTTGCAGATCTTGGTGACTACATGGATCTCGCAGAAAAAATGACCAAATCCGTAGTGGCACACGTTCTTGCGGCTTGTCCTTACGAACTTGAATTTTTCAATAAATTTATTGATAACACGCTTCTCGAACGCTTGCATAATATAGTATCGAGCGATTTCGCACGTATTTCTTACACGGAAGCGATCAAGATGCTCGAAGAAAGCGGCAAAGACTTTGATTACAAACCCTATTGGGGCTGTGATATGCAGACAGAACACGAACGCTACCTCT
The DNA here is from genome assembly GCA_964466625.1 of uncultured Lachnospiraceae bacterium. GTDB lineage: Bacteria > Bacillota > Clostridia > Oscillospirales > CAG-272 > QALR01. The sequence goes on from CAYXQF010000002.1 coordinate 22,807, forward strand.
GCGAACAGGTATTCAAAAAACCTGTATTCGTTACCGACTATCCGAAGGAGATCAAATCCTTCTACATGCGCCTGAACGATGACGGCAAGACCGTTGCAGCAGCAGATATGCTCGTTCCCGGCGTCGGCGAGCTCATCGGCGGCAGCCAGAGAGAAGAACGCCCCGAAATGCTCACAGCGGCTTATGAACGCTGCGGTCTGAACGAAGAAGATTACTGGTGGTACTCCGAGCTTCGCAAATACGGCACGACCCGTCACGCAGGCTTCGGTCTTGGATTCGAAAGACTTATTATGTATATCACCGGCATTTCCAATATCCGCGACGTTGAAGCATTCCCCAGAACCACCGGCAACGCCGACATTTGATTTTCCCACAGAAAGAAGGCAACTATCCCATGTCCAAATGCATCACCGAAATGGCAGAAGCAGAGCTGAAAAGCGAATATTCTGCCTTGCGCAATGAATATCAAAAAGTAAAAGCAAAAGGTCTTTCGCTCGATATGTCGCGCGGAAAACCCTGCACCGAGCAGCTCGGTCTTTCTGACGAGCTTCTCTTCTCCCTCAAAAGCAAAGACGACTGCAAGACCGCGTCAGGCTTTGATATTAGAAATTACGGTCTTCCCGGCGGCGTCCCCGAGCTTTCTGAGCTTTTCGCAGAGCTTCTCGACGTTCCCGCGAAAAACATCATTCTCGGCGGTAACTCCAGCCTTAACATGATGTATGACACCATGTGCCGTGCGATCCTTTTCGGTACTTACGGCAACTGCTTGCCTTGGAAAGATCAGGGCAAGATCAAATTCCTCTGCCCCGTTCCCGGCTATGACAGACATTTTGCCATCTGCGAACGCTGCGGCATCGAGCTCGTTCCGGTTTCCATGACGGGCAAAGGCCCCAACATGGACGAAGTGGAAGAACTCGTGAAAGATCCTTCTGTCAAAGGTATCTGGTGCGTTCCAAAATACTCCAATCCCACGGGTGAAACCTACAGCGATGAAACGGTCAGACGCATCGCCGCACTTCGTCCCGCGGCGGAAGACTTCCGCGTATTCTGGGATATGGCGTATGCGCTCCACGACCTTGACGATACCCCCGACAAGCTTCTCAATATCTTTGATCTCATCAAAGGCACCGAGAATGAAAACCTCGTTTATGCGTTCTTCTCCACCTCGAAGATCACTTATGCGGGCGCGGGTATTGCACTCATGGTTTCCAGCGATGAAAATATCCGCCGCGCAAAAGCGGATATCGCGTTCCAGACCATCTCTCCCGACAAGATCAATCAGCTTCGCCACATGAAGTATCTCAAAGATGCGGATAACGTGCGCACGCTGATGAAAAAACACGCTTCTATCCTGAAGCCCAAATTCGATGCGACCATTCGTATCTTCCGTGAAAACCTCGGCGATTGCAGCTACGTTCACTGGACGGAGCCCCACGGCGGCTATTTCATCTCTCTTGATGTGATGCCCGGCACAGCCATGCGCGTTGCTGAGCTTTGCAAAGAAGCAGGCGTCACCCTCACAGCCGCAGGCGCGACCTTCCCCTACAAAAACGATCCCGAAGACAAAAATCTGCGCATTGCTCCCTCGTATCCCACCGCGGACGAGGTGACAAAAGCAATGGAAGTTGTTTGTCTTTGCGTAAAACTCGCGGCGACAGAAAAACTCGTCAACAACAAATAAGTAAGGAATAGAAAAATCAGAAAGGATTGGTTCTTAACAATGGCAACAAACCGTTACGAAAGCGCATTTTCCGGCAGATATGCAAGCCCTGAAATGCAGTACCTCTTCTCTTCCGACAAGAAATTTTCCACATGGAGAAAACTTTGGATCTCCCTTGCAAAAGCGGAAAAAGCGATGGGCCTTGACATCACCGACGAGCAGATCGCGGAATTGGAAGCCCACGTTACCGATATCGACTATGCAGCGGCAGGCGAATATGAGAAAAAGCTTCGCCATGACGTTATGGCACATATCCATGCTTGGGGTGACGTTTGCCCGAACGCACGTCCGATCATTCACCTCGGTGCCACCTCCTGCTACGTTGGTGACAACACCGATATGATCATCATGAAAGACGCGCTCGCGCTCGTTCGTGAAAAACTTCTCGCCGTGATCAAAAACCTTCGCGATTTCGCGGATACATACAAAGCACTTCCTGCTTTGGCATATACGCATCTCCAGCCTGCACAGCTTACTACCGTCGGCAAACGTGCAACCCTTTGGCTTTATGAGCTTACCCTTGACCTCCATGACCTCGATTTCGTGATGGAATCCTTGGCGCTCCTCGGTCAGAAAGGCACCACCGGCACACAGGCAAGCTTCGTAGAGCTCTTTGAAGGTGACACGGAAAAGATCGACAAGCTGGAAAAAATGATCGCTGACGATTTCGGTTTTGATAAAGTTGTTCCCGTTTCCGGTCAAACCTACACCAGAAAATTTGACAGCCGTGTGATGAACGTCCTTTCCGGCATCGCACAGAGCGCATATAAATTCGCAAACGATATGCGTATCCTCCAGTCCTTCAAGGAAATGGAAGAACCTTTTGAAAAGAATCAGATCGGTTCCTCCGCAATGCCTTACAAACGCAATCCCATGAGAAGCGAACGCATCTGCGCACTCGCAAGATACGTCATCGCGGACACCGTAAACCCTGCCATCACCGCCGCTACCCAGTGGTTTGAACGCACACTCGACGACTCTGCCAACAAGAGAATCGCCATGAGTGAAGCTTTCATGGCAGTTGACGCGATCTTGAATATCTATATCAACGTGACCTCCGGTCTTGTCGTATATCCCAAGGTCGTTGAGGCAAGAATCATGCGTGAGCTTCCTTTCATCGCTAGCGAAAACATCATGATGGATCTTGTGAAAAAAGGTGGCGACCGTCAGGAAATCCACGAAAAGATCCGTGTTCACTCCATCGCGGCAGGTAAACGCGTCAAAGAAGAAGGTCTTGACAACGATATGCTCGAACGCCTTTGCGCGGATCCTTCCATCAACACCACCATGGAAGAACTCAAAGCGATCCTTATCCCCTCCAAATACATCGGCAGATGTGTGGAACAGGTGGAAAGATTCCTCGCCAATGACGTGGATCCTCTCCTTGCAGACGGCGACCACGCAATGAAAGTGGAACTCAGCGTTTAATTTTTACAAAACTAACAAACGCAAAAGGGCGGGCTTTTACGCCCGTCCTTCTCTTTTTTCTTAAAAATATTCGATTCGGAGTGTATCAACTTTGAAAATTACCGTACTCGCAGGCGGTTTCAGTCCCGAACGCGACGTTTCTTTGCTTTCGGGTTCCCTCATCGCCAATTCCCTTTGCCACAGCGGCCACGCCGTGGCACTCGTTGACGTCTTTTTCCCTTACACGGGCGCGCTTGATGACAGCGCTTTCACCACGGACGGCAACTTTATGTATACCATTCCCAGCACACCGCCAAACCTTACAGAGCTTCGCGAAAAAGTACCCGGCACGGCGCTCATCGGTGACGGCGTACTTGATCTTTGCAAGCAAAGTGACGTCGTTTTCCTCGCACTTCACGGCGGTATGGGTGAGGACGGACGCTTGCAAGCGATCCTCTCTTCCCTTGGAATCCCTTACACGGGCAGTCATTTTTCCGCGTGTCTTGCCGCGATGGATAAATCCATCTCCAAGCTCATTTTCCGTGCAAGCGGTGTTCCGACAGCAGATTATACCCTCATCAAAGGCGGCACAAGACCGAAAGCCGTGCGTTTTCCTTGTGTTGTCAAGCCTTGTTCCTGCGGCTCTTCCGTCGGCGTTTCTATCGTAGAAAACGAAGCAGAGCTGGAAAAAGCACTTGCGGCGGCAGAAAAATATGAAGAAAAGATCCTCATCGAAGATAAGATCGAAGGCAGAGAATTTTCCGTCGGTATCCTCATGGGACGCGCACTTCCTGCCATCGAGATCCGTCCCAAAGAAGGCTTTTACGATTACGAGCGTAAATATCAATCGGGACTCACCGAAGAGATCTGCCCCGCGCCTCTCACAGAGGAAGAAGCTTCTCGTCTGGCAGATGCGGCACTTCGCGCGCATCGCGCTCTTGGTCTTGGCAGTTACAGCCGCATCGACTTTATCAAAGAAGATAGCACCGGCAAATTCATGTGTCTGGAGGCCAACACGCTTCCCGGTATGACACCGATGAGCCTTCTCCCCCAGGAAGCGGCGGCGGCAGGCATTGACTATGACACGCTTTGCCTCATGATCGCAAACGACGCACGCGGATAACCCCACCAAAAACAAAAAAATTCACTTGGAAAGAAGATGAAAGAATGAAAGCCATTATCGGTATTGACGTCGGCGGAAGCACCACGAAGATCGTTGGTTTTCGCGGCGGCGAAATGATCCCTCCGCAATTTGTCAAAGCTACGCACCCCCTCACCTCGCTTTACGGCGCTTTCGGCAAGTTTACCGAGGAAAACAACGTGGACCTCGGAGACATTGAAAAGGTGATCCTCACAGGTGTCGGTTCTTCCTATCTCACAAAGCCGCTCTACGGTCTGCCTTGTGAACGCGCGCAAGAATTTGAATGTATCGGCAGAGGCGGCATCTATCTTTCCGAGCTTTCCGAGGCGATCGTGGTCAGCATGGGTACAGGTACAGCGATCATTCACGCCAAGGAAAGTGGCTCTGCCGATTATTTCGGCGGCACAGGCGTCGGCGGCGGTACCGTTGTGGGACTTTCCCGAAAAATGCTCGGTATGGATAGCATTGAACACATCGTGGAGCTTGCCAAAGGCGGCAGTCTTGCCAACGTCGATCTTCGCATCGGCGACATGTACAGCACGAAATCTGCGACCAGCCTTTCCGAAACGATGACGGCGGCAAACTTCGGCAAGCTTTCCGACATTGCTACCCCTGCAGATATCGCACTCGCGATCATCAACATGGTCTTTGAAACGGTCGGCATGCTCGGCATTTTCGCCGCACGCGGACAAAATCTGCGTGACATCGTTCTCATCGGCAATTTGACTTCCATTCCCCAGGCAAAAGAAATCTTTGAAAATCTCAACAAGCTTTTCGACATGAATTTCATCATTCCCGAAAACGCCCAATTCGCCACCGCGATCGGCGCCGCTCTCGCATAAGTTTACTTTTTTCTTTGCAAAAAGAAAAAAGTAAACAAAAAAGAAATGCCAAACTTTTCTTTACGAAAAGAAAAGTTTGGATCAAAAGAAACGGGTTGTTTGGTTTATACTCAAGATTTGATTTCGCAAAAAAACCTCCTATGGCTTTCGCCATAGGAGGTTTTCATTTTTAAGCCTTATGCATCGTTTCCCAAATTTTTGCGTAATCGGGTGTTTCTGCACCCATCTTTGCCGACGCAGTGCAATCACGAACCCAATTCAAAAACTGCTGTTTTTCAGCTGCTTCGTTTTTGGGTTTCAGATCGTCCACCATCTTCTCATAAAAAGCGAGAAGTCTTTGATTGGTGGTTTCCCTTGCGCGTACAATATCCGCCATATTCGCTGCAGAATCATCGCTTCCGCCATCTATCGCGCGAAAAGCCTCGTTCAAATTCGTGGAAATGATGCTGTTCGTGATCTTTTCGATCTGCGCAAGCGCATATTCAAGCGTGTAGGTCGCGGTTGTTTCGGGTTCTTTGGGGATTTTCGCCTCTGTATTTTTCATTTCTTTATTTTCTGTATTTGTCATGGTGATTTCCTCCGAAATATTTTGTGGTTTCGGCGGACACGCAAGACAGATCGTATCTTCATCTATGAAGCGCGCCCTGCCGTGTTTTACGAGCCCTTTTGCCCGTTTCGCATAAGTCGCTTCATACCGATTGCCGGCTTCATCGACAACGTGTATCGTTTTTTCCAATGGGTGTCTTCCCCCTTTTATTCAATTTCGTTTGATCAGCCGACTGTGGTATGCCGGACTTTTCAAAATGATTGCTGTTTTTTGTGATGGGTGCCGTCCCCATATTTAGGATACCACAGGACTCTTACTTCCGCAAGACGGAAATTTCACCAAATTTTCCCCATGCTTTTTGCTATTTTTTACAAAAAAATCTCCTATAGCCTTCGCCATAGGAGGTTTTCTTTTTGGGATTCACAAGGGATACGTCCCTTGTGCAGGTTCCAAGGACAGCGCCCTTGGCGGAGTATGAGGCGGAGCCTCACAAATTCAGCTTCATGTCGCCGTCTTTCACAAGACCAAGCTTGCGCATGATAAAGTCAAAGAAAGGCGTGAGAACGGCAGGAAGAACGAAGCAAACAAGGAGAAGTCCGATCCATTGAAGCGCACCGAGCTCACCCGTGTAGCCGTTGTCTTTGTCGAGCCAGCCGAGGATCATACCAATGGGACCAAGCAGACCACAAGTACCCATACCGGAATTGATCGCCGCCGCATCATACATACGAAGACCAAAAACACAAACGGCAAGAGGACCCGTGATGGCAGAAGTTAAGATCGGTGCGATCCAGATGCAAGGATTTTTAATGATGTTCGGCATTTGGAGCATACTGGTGCCAATGCCTTGGGAGAGAAGACCGCCCCATTTATTTTCACGGAAGCTACTGACGGCAAAGCCGACCATCTGCGCACAGCAACCGGCAACCGCCGCCGCACCTGCGATAGCAAGACCTTCCGTGCCGCCTGCCGCCACACTGCCCGTAAGCCCAAGGCTCAAACAGATCGCCGCGCTGGAGATGGGGAGTGTCAATGCAATACCGATGACAACGGAAATGATGAGCGCCGAGATGAAAGGTGCCTGCAAAGCTGCCCAACCGATGAAATCTTTGATATAACCGACGAGCGTGCCGATCACAGGCGCCACAAAAATGGAAAGCAAGCCACCCACCAAAAGTGTGACAAAGGGGGTCACGATGATATCCACCTTCGTTTTTTTGGAAACGAGCATACCGATCTCTGCCGTGATGATCGCGATAAAGAAGACCGCAAGCGGGCCGCCTGCACCACCTTCGCTGTTCGCCGCATAACCCACAGCGGCGGAAGCAAACATGACAAGCGGGTGCGCACCGAGCGAATAAGCGATCGCCATTGCCATAGCAGGACCTGCCATCGCTTGCGCAAAACCGCCAATGGTGGCGAAAATACCGAGGTGAGGGATCATACCGATCGCCTTAAAGATCGTACCAATGAGAAGGGACGAAAAAAGTCCCTGCGCCATCGCGCCCATGGCGTCGATAAAATAGCGCTTACCGAGACGTTTTGCCACGGTGCTGAACGTTTTTTTATTTTCCATGAGATATTTGAAACCTCCGCTGTATTTTTTTGAGAAAAATTGATGGAAAATATTATATCACTCTGCTCTCTTTCTGTCAAGCGAAATGCTTGAAAATCCAATCTTTTTATGAATAAACTCTTGCACTTTCCATACAAATGCATTATAATTTAAATATATTGCTTTGCTTTCTAAATGAAAAAAGAAATGGGAGGATCCTTTTATGTTTACACACGCCAATTATACCATGCTTCTCGACTTTTACGAGCTGACCATGGCAAACGGTTATTTCCTTTCCGGCAAACAAGACGAAATTGCCTATTTCGACGTATTTTTCCGTGATATTCCCGACGGCGGCGGCTATGCGATCGCGGCAGGTCTTGAGGAAGTCATCGACTACATCAAAAACCTGAAATTCACAGAAGAAGACATCGCATATCTGCGCGAAAAAAATCTTTTCGATGAAAGATTTTTGGAATATCTTAAAAATTTCCGCTTTACGGGTGATATTTACGCGATCCCCGAAGGCACACCGATCTTCCCCCGTGAACCAATGATGGTCGTTCGCGCACCTACCATGGAAGCCCAGCTCATTGAAACCTTCGTGCTTCTCGCTTTGAACCATCAGTCGCTCATCGCAACCAAAGCAAGCCGCATCGTTCGCGCGGCAAAAGGCAGAGTGGTTTCCGAATTCGGTGCCAGACGTGCGCAAGGTGCGGAATCCTCCATCTACGGTGCAAGAGCCGCTTACATCGGCGGTTGCCATTCCACCTCCAACACCATCGCTGACCGTGACTTCGGCGTGAATGCTTCCGGCACGATGGCACACGCTTGGGTGCAAATGTTTGACACAGAATATGAAGCGTTTGAAGCTTACTGCCGCATTTATCCGAACAATGCAACGCTCCTTATTGATACATATAACGTCATGAAGAGCGGTCTTCCCAATGCGATCCGCGCATTTAAGGAGATCCTTGTGCCGCAAGGCATTCACAATTTTGCCGTTCGTCTTGACTCGGGTGACATCACCTATCTCACCAAAAAGATCCGCGCAAAGCTCATCGAAGAAGGTCTTCCCGAATGCAAGATCGTCGTTTCCAACTCGCTTGACGAACATATTATTCGTGACATCATCAACCAAGGCGCGGAAATTGATGGCTTCGGCGTTGGTGAAAGACTCATCACCGCAAAGAGCAACCCCGTTTTCGGCGGTGTTTATAAGCTCGTTGCCATGGAAAAAGGCGGCGAGATCGTGCCGAAGATCAAAGTCAGCGAAAACCCTGAAAAGATCACCAATCCTCATTTCAAAAAGGTATATCGCATCTATGATAATGACAGCAACGAAGCGGTGGCAGACTTGCTTTGTATCCATGATGAAGTGCTCAATGAAAATGAACCGATTGAAATTTTCCACCCCCAGCACACATGGAAGAGAAAAACGCTCACAAATTATCATCTGCGCGAGCTTCTCGTGCCGATCTTTGTGAACGGTGAATGCGTTTACGAATCGCCCTCCACCGAAAAGATCCGTGAATACTGCATTGACCAGGTGGCGCATCTTTGGGACGAAGTCAAGCGCTTTGAAAATCCGCACATCTATTACGTTGACCTTTCCCAGAAGCTTTGGGATCTCAAGCAGAAGATGCTCAGAGGCGATCATACATAAGAATTTTTCATCGGGCGAGGGACAAACTCTCTCGCCCATTATTTGATTTACGCAAAGGAGAACCTTTCATGAAACAATCCAAATGGATCTGGCACCCCGGAGATTTTGAGCTTTATCACAGCATGCTCCTACACAACAGAAGAAGCAAATTCGGCGTTTATTATTCCCCGATGTGGCGCATTGACGCACCGCACCGCAACGTACTTCTTTATAAGATCGCAAACCTCGAAAAAGAAGAAAAGATCACCGTTTATTCCAATGCAAAGGACGCAAGCTTTCTTGTCAACGGCGCACGTTTCCCCGTCGGCATGACTGTAACACTTGCCCCCGGCAGAAATTTCATCAAGCTCACCGCCTTCAAAGACGGCGGTTTTCCTGCGTTTTATTGCGTAGGTGAGAGCTTTGCTTCCGATGAAACGTGGAAGCTCGGCTCTTGGGGCGCAAAAGATCTCCCCGCAGGCACAAATGATATGTATACGGAGCTTTCCGATAATCCTGAGATCTTCAAATTCTCCTATGAACGCATCACACCCGTTTGTGCAGAAGAAACCGACGGCGGCACGCTTTACGATTTCGGAAAAGAAACCTTTGGTAAGATCATTCTGGAAAACGTAGAACCGAAGGACGTTTCTTGCACGCTCATTTGCGGCGAATCCCGTGAGGAAGCACTCGATCCCGAAAACGCAGTCGTTCACGTGGATATGACTGCCGAAAACGGTTCGTTTACCTCCACCTCCGTCGCTTTCCGTTATATTTTTGTGCCTGATGCCCTCACCGATCACGATCTTTCCGCAGATTATGAATATCTCCCTCTCGAAGATAAAGGTGCATTCCGCAGTGACAACGAGCTTATCAATAAGATCTGGGACGTTGCGGCATATACGCTTCACCTCAATGCGCGTGAAGGCTTCTTCGACGGCATCAAACGTGATCGCTGGGTATGGGGCGGTGACGCTTACCAGAGCTATTTTGTAAACTACTACCTCATGAACGATAAAGACATCGTTCGCCGCACACAAAAGATCCTGCGCGGCGCGGACCCGATGACGATGCACATCAACACCATCTCTGACTACACCTTCTACTGGATCGCGGCGATCTGGGAATATTATTTCCACACGGGTGACATGGCGTTTGTGCGCGCGATTTACACGGATATGCTCTCCACGATGGCGTTTGTGGGTGAACGCCTTGACGAGGAAGGTCTTTACGTCAAGCGCCGCGGCGACTGGGTATTTGTGGATTGGTCGCTCCACTTTGATAAAGACGCAGGCCCGCTTTGTGCAGAACAAATGCTTCTCTGCCGCGCTTACGATTGCATGGCAAAATGTGCCGCTCTTATGGAAGACGGCGAAACGGAAGCAAAATTCACGACCCTTGCAAAAGATCTCCATGAAAAGATCAACGCTCGCTATTGGGACGAAGAAAAGAACGCTTTCATCGACGATTATCACACGGGCAATCGCAATGTGACTCGCCACGCAAATATTTTTGCGCTCCTTTACGGACTCACAACGGAAGAAAGACAGAAAAAGATCATCACGTACGTCATCAAAAACCCTGAAATTCCTGCGATCACCACGCCTTATTTCGAATTTTTCGAGCTGGACGCGATGTGCCAGATCGAAGAATACGAGTATATGACCGACATGCTCAAAAGCTACTGGGGCGGTATGCTTGCGCAAGGCGCCACCACGTTCTGGGAAGAATATTTCCCCGAAAAGAGCCGTGTCGAAAACTATGCGATGTACGGTCAGCCCTATGACAAAAGCCTTTGCCACGCATGGGGCGCTTCCCCCATCTATCTGCTCGGCAAATATGCGCTCGGCGTTCGCCCGACCTCGCCGGCTTATGCGACCTATGAAGTAAGACCGAACCTCATGTGCTTTGGTGAATTTGAAGGCAAAGTTCCTGCCATGGACGGCATCATCAGCGTCAAGATGACAAAAACGGAAGTGACCGTTCTTTCCGATCTGGAAGGCGGCACGCTCGTCCTCGGTGAAAACACCCATCCGATCGAAAAAGGAAAGGCACTCACCGTTGCGCTTCCGTAAAAAGCGAAAGGAAAAGCCAAGATGAAAATCCTTTTCCAAGGCGATTCCATCACCGATGGCGCTCGCGAATTTTTGAAAACTATAAAAGAGATTTTTGATACCCAAACAACGATATGACCGTAAACGGGCGATCCTCCCAAAGGATTCGCCCGTTTATCTATATATGGATATTTTTCACGTTTCTATAACCCATAAATTTTGAAAGAAAAAGTTGAGAAAAAACATAAGGAATTTCCCGTTTTCCAACGTATAATAAGTGAAAGCCAAAAAAATCCTTCAAAAAAGGAGAAAAAACATGATAGACAACGGTGCCAGTAGCTACCGCCGTTTTCTAAATGGAGAAGAAAGCGCTTTTGACGAGATCATCAAAGCTTATCGTGAAAATCTCGTCTTTTTCATCAACCGCTATGTGCATGACATGAACGCCGCAGAGGATATTGCCGTCGATGCTTTTTTGGATCTGCTCGTTCATCGCCACCGCTATCACGGAAAAACCACGTTCAAAACCTATCTTTTTATGATCGGCAGAAGCCGTGCGCTTGATTATCTGCGGATAAAATGCCGCGAGATGACAGTACCTCTTTCGGAAGCAGAAAATGAACTGCCAAGTGTTCCCTCTCCTGAGGAATCCGTTTTTCAAAATGATGCCGCAAGAAGACTGAATATGGCTATGGAAAATCTGCCCGAAGAAATGAAGATCGCCGTTCATCTGGTTTATTTTGAAAATCTTTCCTATGAGGAAACCGCACGCGTGATGAAAAAGACAAGAAAACAAGTGGATAACCTTTTATATCGCGCCAAAAATGAGCTTCGCTCCATATTAGGAAAGGAGGGCGTACTTCTTTTATGAGAAGAAACGACACGGAATTCAAAGCGGAAATTTTTCGCCGCTATGATATTCATAAGAAAAAACAACGAAAAAAATATATCACGGCAGGCTCCTCATGTGCCGCGGTCATGCTTTGTGCCGCGCTCACGTTGCCGCTCCTCACGGGCATGACAACAGAGGAAAGTGCGCCGCCTCTCACGCAGATCGAAAATGCCACCATCGCGACAACGACGGAAAGCATCGCGATACCCGACACGGTGAAGCTCTCTTTCGGTGAAAAAACGTGGGAATTTGCAGGCGAAGATGCCAAAGCCGTGATGGAATACCTCACGGAAAACCGCAGACCCGATTATCAGATATTCACCTACGGAGGTGCCACGACCACAGAAGCCACGACCTCGGAAGCAACCGCGGCGACTGACGGAAAAGACGATGCCGCCGAGAACGGCAATTATCTTCTGACCGCATACTACCAGATGGATACGGCAACTGTCATAACGGCGGAATCCGCAACGATCTGCGGCACGTCAAGCACAAAAAACGAGAACAGCAAAACTTATATTCTGACCGAAATTTATTGGGATTTCAAAAAGCTGGAAACGTTTTTAGATGATCTGAAAAGCGGCAAGTCCGAGGAAGGAGATACCCCATGATGAAAAAACTACTGAAAACCGCCGTGAGCTTTGCACTTCTCGCTTCCATGGCGCTCGGCGCCGTCAGTTGCGGCAATGAAACCATAGGTAGCCTCACGGACGGCATCACCCAAAACGCGGTTCGCGGCAAAAATGCCGACGAAAAATTCATCTCCTCGCAGATGGATTTCGCGGTCAAGCTTTTCCAGAGATCTTCCGCAGAAAAGGGAGAAAATACGCTCATCTCGCCTCTTTCCGTGATGTCAGCACTCGCGATGACCGCAAACGGCGCAAAAGGCGAAACCCTCTCCCAGATGGAAAAAACGCTCGGCGGAAAGCTTTCCATCGAGGAACTGAACGAATATCTCCACAGCTATGTGGAAAACCTGCCGACGAGTGAAAAAGCAAGCTTTCACCTGGCAAACTCCATTTGGGCAGATGAAGCGGATATTGTCATCAACAAAGAATTTTTGCAGACCACCGCCGATTACTACCACGCGAGCGTTTACAGCGAACCCTTTGGCGCTAAAACTGCAGACAAGATCAATGAATGGGTAGACGAAAACACCCACGGCATGATCAAAAAGATCATTGATGAAGTACCTCCGGAGGCGGTGATGTTCCTTGTCAATGCGCTCGCTTTCGAAGCGGAATGGGCAACGCCTTACGACAAATTCTATATCAAAAACGGCACCTTCACAAACGCTGACGGTGGGGAAGTGACCGTGGAAATGATGGGTGCGAGCGAAAACTACTATCTGGAGGACAAAAACACCACGGGTTTTGTCAAAAACTACGCCGGCGGCGACTACAGCTTCGTGGCACTTCTGCCCGATGAAGATATTGCCATCGAAGACTATGTGGCAAGCCTCACGGGTGAGAAGCTGACAAAGCTTTTGGAAAATAAAACACGCACCGAAGTCAGCGCGAAAATGCCGAAATTTGAGTTCGACTACGATATCCGCCTCAACGATGCCCTGAAAGCCATGGGCATCACTAACGCTTTCGATAACGCGGATCTTTCGGGGCTCGGCACGTCAAACGATCCGCTCTACATCAGCTACGTTCAGCACAAGACCTTTATCAAGGTCGACGCACTCGGCACGAAGGCAGGTGCCGCAACCGCGGTCGCAGTCTACGGCGAAAGCGGCTCGACAAGCATCACAAAGCCCAAGATCGTCATTCTCGACCGTCCGTTTGTCTATATGATCGTGCATAACGAAACGGGTCTTCCGCTTTTCATTGGCGCGGTAACGAACCTCGACGGCGCGGCAAACTAAAACACGCAAAAGGAGGTTTTTTATGAAAAACACGATAAAAATTCTGACTTCTCTGCTTCTGCTTACGTCGATGCTTCTTAGCATCGTTTCCTGCGGCACCGTCAGCGCTGCAAATCTCATGGACGATGTGAAGGCGCAAGCGGTCACGGGAAAAACCGCTGACGAAAAATTCATTTCCTCGCAGATGGATTTTGCCGCGGAAATCTTTCGACTTTCCGCCAAGGAAAGTGACTATGAAAATACGCTCATCTCTCCCCTTTCCATCATGGTAGCACTCGCGATGACCGCAAACGGCGCAGACGGAGAAACTCGTGCGCAGATGGAAGAAATCCTCGGCGCAGAGATCACCCTTGATGATCTGAACGAATATCTTTACAGCTATCTTAACACCCTGCCCTCCTCGGAAAAATACAAAGTCCACCTCGCAAATTCCATTTGGGCGCGTGACGGCAAGCTCGAACCGCAAAAGGATTTTTTGCAGACAGTTGCAAACTATTACGGTGCGGATTTTTACAAAGCACCCTTTGACACCTCGACGGTAGAGGACGTGAACGCTTGGGTAAAGAAAAACACAAGCGGCATGATCGACAAGATCATCAATGAGATCACGCCCACCACCGTGATGTATCTCATCAATGCACTTTCTTTTGATGCCGAATGGGCAGAAAAATACGAAAAGAGTGACGTGCATGACCGCACCTTCACCACGCTTTCGGGGGAAACACAGACCGTTTCCATGATGTATTCCGAGGAATCGAAATATATCGAAGACGAAAACACGAGCGGCTTTATCAAAGACTACGCCGACGGCAAATACAGCTTCGTGGCACTCCTGCCCGATGAAAACGTGGATTTTGAAGACTACGTTTCGTCGCTGACGGGTGAGAAGATCGAAGCTCTCATGAAAAGCAAACAGCGCACCGCCGTGGACGCGGGGCTTCCGCAGTTTGAGTATTCCTATGATATCTCGCTTGTTGAAGTTTTGAAAACGATGGGTATGACGGACGCTTTCGATGCAACGGGCGCTGATTTTTCGAAGATCGGCAAGACGGTGGACGGCAATCCGCTTTACATCAGCGAAGTGCTCCACAAGACCTTCATTTCCGTGGACACCGAACGCACGAAAGCCGCCGCCATCACGCTCGTAGCAATGGAAGAATGCACTTCCGTGGCGATCACAAAATCCGTGATTCTTGACAGACCGTTTGTTTATATGATCGTGGAAAACGAAACGGAGCTGCCGATCTTCATCGGCACCGTGACCGCGATCGGATAAGGAGGAACCATGAAAACGAAAATCAAAATCATAACGGCGCTTTTACTCCTCATCGCCTTGACAGTGAACGTCGTTTCCTGCGGCGCTGTGGGCGCCTCTGACCTGATGGACGGCATCAAAGCCAGAGAGATTCCCGAAAAAAGCGCCGATGAAATATTCACAAGCACCCAATTTGCGTTCGCCGCAGCGCTTTTTCGCCGTGCGGCAGAAGAAAGCGGCTGTGAAAACACGCTCATCTCTCCCCTTTCTGTGATATCTGCGCTCGCGATGACGGCAAACGGTGCAAAAGGCGAAACCCTTGCGCAGATGGAAAAAGTCCTCGGCGGCGGTTTAACCTTAGCGGAGCTGAACGAATATCTCCACAGCTATGTGGAAAACCTGCCATCGGGAGAGGATTATAAGCTCCACCTTGCCAATTCCATTTGGGCAAAGAAAAATCATTTGACGATTCGTCCCGATTTCTTGCAAACCAACGCCGATTACTATGGTGCTGATCTCTTTGAAGCGCCCTTTGACACATCGACCGTGAAGGACATCAACGATTGGGTAAGCAAAAATACCGACGATATGATCAAAAACATCGTGGACGAGATCCATGATGACAACGTGATGTTCCTCATCAACGCGCTCTGTTTTGACGCAGCTTGGGAAACGCCCTACAGCGAAAGCGCGGTGAGAGATTATGATTTCCGTACGCTCAGCGGTAGCTATCAGACCGTGAAAATGATGTATTCCTCGGAGGATATCTATCTTTCCGATGAAAACACCGAGGGGTTTATCAAAAGCTACAAGGACGGCAAATACAGCTTTGTGGCACTCCTGCCCGATCAAAAGGAAGATTTCTCGGAATACGTTTCTTCCTTGACGGGTGAAAAGCTGCAAACACTCCTTGAAAATAAGCAATATCACACCGTCTACGCAGGACTTCCGAAATTTGAATACGAATACGAGCTTTCCATGAATAAGATCCTGCAGGATATGGGCATCACCGATGCCTTTGACGGTGGGAAAGCCGACCTTTCGGGCATCGGGGACGCTTCCATCGGCAATCTTTTCATCGGTAACGTGAAGCACAAAACATTCATTTCCGTTGGTGAAAAGCGCACCAAAGCCGCCGCTGTGACATCCGTCATCGTTTGCACCTTGAGCGCGGAGATCACAGGAGAACGCCCGAAGACCGTCATTCTTGACCGTCCGTTCGTTTATATGATCATCGAAAACGAAACGGCCCTCCCCATTTTCATCGGCACCGTGACGGAAATCGAAAGCTAAAGCAAAAACCGCATTTGTTTTTCAAATGCGGTTTTCCTTTTGCGCGAAACATACCATAAAAATAGTTATTTGTATAAATTGTTATAATAAATTTCAAGAAAATATTGCCCAATTTGTGAATTTAGTGGATTCTGCTCTTGATTTTTGGCGAAAAATAGGCTATACTGATTAGGTATATCTATTCAGTTCTGGAAATGACTTTTTGATTATATACACATTTTCCGGCGCAAGATTTTTCACAAGTATTAAGGAGTAGGCAATGATAAAAGTTGAACACTTAACCAAACAGTACGGCGACCGCTACGCCGTAAACGACATCAGCTTTGAGGTGCATAAAGGTGAGATCGTCGGTTTTCTCGGCCCTAACGGTGCGGGTAAATCCACGACCATGAATATCCTCACAGGCTATCTTTCCTCCACATCGGGCAAAGCCATGATCGATGGCTTGGATATTCTCGAACACCCGCTCGCAGTGAAGCAGAAGATCGGTTTCCTCCCCGAAACCCCTCCGCTTTATCTGGAAATGACAGTTAAAGAATATCTCAGCTTCATCTATGATCTGAAACGTTGTAAGCTTAATCGCAAAGCACATATCGAAGAAGTCTGCCGTGTTGTCAAGATCGAGGATACCATGAACCGTATGATCAAAAACCTTTCCAAAGGTTACCGCCAGAGAGTCGGTATCGCGGGCGCTATCATCGGCAATCCCGAGGTCATCATTTTTGACGAACCGACCAACGGCCTTGACCCCAAGCAGATCATCGACATTCGTAACCTCATTCGTGAGCTTGGCAAAGAAAGAACCATCATTCTCAGCACACATATCCTCTCCGAGGTAAAAGCCGTTTGCGATCGAATCCTCATCATCAACGAAGGCAAGATCGTCGCTGACGAAAAGACAGAAAATATCGAAGGCGCGCTCCGCGGTAACCGCAGACTCGCGATCCGCATTGACGGCCCCGCGCAGACAATTCAAAATGCGCTCAAACGCATCAACGGTATTGTTTACGCAGAGGTTTCCACCTCTCATGAAGACGGAAGCTCCACATTCATCGTTGAAAGCAAAAATAATATCGACGTGCGCAAGCCGATCTTCTATATGCTCGCACAAAACTCATGGCCCATTCTTTCTCTTGAATTCACAGGAGCAAATCTTGAGGATATTTTCATTTCCGTTGTCGACGAAGCGGAAGCCGCAGAAAACGGCACAAAAACCAAAAAGGCTTAAAACCAAAGGAGGCTACTTACCATGCTCGCCATTTACAAACGTGAAATGCGTGCCTATTTCAGCTCCCCCGTGGGCTATATGTTCTGTGCGATCTTCTTCGCTGTCAGCGCATTTCTTTTCATGATCTACACCGTGCAGGCGGGAGAAAGCGCAAGCTATTCCAGCTATTTCTCTCTTTTGCTCTATCTTTTCATCGTTATCATTCCCCTTCTCACCATGAAGCTCATCAGTGAAGAGCGCAAAATGCGCACCGATCAGCTGATCATGACCGCGCCTGTTACCCTCGCGGGTATCGTTATGGGTAAATATCTCGCGGCACTGACCATGTTCGGCGGTTCCTTTATCGTTTCTTCCGCGATCTATTATATTCCGCTCGCTCTCTACGGCACGCCCAATGCAGCTATGTATATCGGTTGCGTCATCGGTGTTTTCCTTGTCGGCAGTGCGTTTATTTCGATCGGTATCTTTATTTCTTCCCTCACGGAAAACCAGTTCATCGCGGCACTCGGCACCATTGGCGCCATCGTCTTCCTTTTGATGGTCAGCGCGCTCAACAGCTATATCAATAGCGAAGTGATCCGTAATTTCCTCTCTGCGCTTTCCGTAACCAGCCGTTATGCCTACTTCGCATACGGTATTTTCAGCTATGATTCCCTCATTTATTATATTTCTCTCTCGGCGGTCTTCCTCTTTTTGACGGTAAGAGTCTTTGAAAAACGCCGTTGGTCCAAATCTTAAAAAGGAGAAGACTTGAAAATGGCAAACAAACCTACAAGCAAAAAGACGGCAAAACGTCCGTCCGATAAAAGAAACTTGAAATACGGTTCCCTTTCCGTTGCCGTGACCGTGATCTTCGTGGCACTCGTCATCATCATCAATGTCATCGCGACATCTCTTTCCGGCGTTTACGGCTGGTACACAGACATGACTGCCTCCGGCATCTATTCTCTCTCCGACGCCTTCAAAACGCAGATGGAAGAGATCCTGACACCCGAAGACGGCGGTGAGCCCGTTCACGTCAACATCGTCCTCATGGCAGAGGAAGATTATTTCAAGGGATACAGCGTTTATGCCAACTATCTCTACCACACCATTCAGGAATTGGTAGAAGCTTTTGATAATTTCCACCTCGTGGCATACAACACCACGATCCACCCCGAGCTTGCGGAAAAATACAAAATGACCACGCTCGATACCCCCGCGCTTGACGATATCGTTTTTGAGCTTGCAGATGAAAACGGTGTGGCGCTTGAAAACAGCCCCGCGAAAAAATACACCGCTCGTTCCTTCTTCATCTCCGATTCCGACAGCGGTAACGTTGTCGGCTATAACGCCGAAGCGAAATTCCTCTCCGCAGTAGCACTTCTCACCGGCAAGACCGAAAAACCCACCGCATACTATTTGCAGGGTCACGGCGAGCCCACCTTGGCAGAAGCTTCCGATTGGACAAACGTTCTTGAGCTTGCCGGCTTTGACGTTTGCGAAATCAACCTCGCGGAAGAAGATTTTGACGCAGACCGCCATGATGATGACATCGTGATCATCAACTGCCCCAAATATGACTTGATGTCCACCACTTCGTTCTCCGAAGTCAAAGAGATCCGTGATTTCCTTGGTTCTTCCTATGGTAACATGATCGTGATCGAAGACGCAAGCGTTCCCACACTCCCCGCACTCGAAGGTCTTCTTTCCGAATGGGGACTCGGTTTTGGCGGTTCTGTGATCGATGATAAACACTCCGTTTCCTCCTCCGGTGCGGCAAAGGTTATTGCAGATTATGCACAGACTTACAATCCGAGCGCAGAAACACAGCCTTTCTCCGGTCAGATCCTCAAAAAGCTTTTCGGCACCAAATCCAACCTGCCCATCACCCTTTTCTCCACACCTAAGGAAGTAAAGATCCTTGATGACAGCGAGATCGTAAAGGCGATGAACGGCTCGGTTTCTTCCTTCTCCCTTTTGAACTCTTACAGCACCGCGCAGACCTCGGATAAAAACGGCACCGTAACAGGCTCCGTATCCCTTCTCGGTGTTTCCCGTATGATCTGGGAGCTTAACTCCGACGAGATCAGCTACGTAGTAGCGCTCAGCTCGCAGGACTTCCTCTCCGGTGAATACGAAAGCTCCTGCGCAAACCGCAGCATCATGTTCGCGCTTCTCAACCTGATGTGGGACAGCTCGGTTTCCTTCTCCGATATCGACTACAAAGAATTTGACTATTCTTCTCTTACCGTTTCCACCGCTCAGGCAAACACATGGACGATCGTCGGTGTGGTTGCGATCCCTGTGGTTATGGCGGCGCTCGGTATCTATGTTTATGTAAGGAGACGTCATTCATAATGAAAAATTTCTGGCAAAAAATCAAAGCGCTGTTTACGAAAAGCGACGTTGAAAAAACGTCGCTCCAGAAGACAGCCCGTATTTCCATCATTTTCGGCGGCATCGCCATCATCGGTGTGATCGTTTATTTCGCGATCATCGCACCGCTGCTCGTCTCCGAAGAAGCAAGAGTTCCCGATCTTTACGAAGGTGAAATTTATCAGTATAGCACCATCTATATGCTCCGCCCCTATGAACGCTCGGAGATCGCTTCCGTTGAGATCAAAAACAGCTTTGAACAGTACAAGCTGAACGCTTACACAAGCGAAGGTGCCACGGACGTGCTTTTCCATGTTGAGGGCAAAGAAGAATACACTGTGACCGCAGAGCAGATCTCTTCCATTCTCGCTGACGTGCGTCTTCTTATGACAAACTCCCCCACAGGACAAGACCGTGTCAACGAAATGGCAACCGCAGAAGACCTCAAAAACTACGGTCTTGACGCGGCTTCCGATCCTTCCTGGTTTGAAGTTACCCTCACTGACGGATCCTCTTACCGTGTCATCATCGGTAAGTCCCTCGTCACCTCCTCGGGCTACTACGCAATGCTCGAAGGCAGAAAGAACGCCGTGACCGATGAAAACGGCGTGACCACCGAATACGATATCATCTATTCTCTCCAGTCCGCGCTTTCCGACACCGTTCTCCAACCCAGCACGATCCTTCTTTCCACAGAGCTCACCCCCTATTACACTACCTATTCCGCTTCAGACTTCATTTTGCTCCGCAACAACAAAGCAGAAGAACGTGAGCTTATCGTTCGCATCGGTCTTGCGGAAGAACAAGGTGTTTCTGCGGCAAGCTCTGTTTATGAAATGTCCTATCCCGGCGCTTACGTCATCAACGAAGACTCCTTCGGCAGTGACGTTCTCGGCGCACTTGCTTATATCACGGCAAACAACATCGTTGCTTACGGTGAAGAAATTCATACCCCTGAAGTATATGAAAAATACGGTCTTGACCTCGATATCGAGCGTCTTGAAAACGTGACTGACACAAACTATGCCGTTCTCGTTTTCAACTGCATAGATCCCACGACCGAAAATTATGACGATTATACCCATGCGCTCTATTTCAGCGAAAAATTCACCGATCTTGACGGCTACGATTACTATTACGTTTACTCACCTTACCGCGAAGTCATCGGCAAGGTGCTTGCAGAAGACTTCGAATTCATTGAGTGGACAGTCGCGCATTACACCAGCCCTTATATGTATTTTGAATACTTCACCAGTACGGAATATGTGGAACTCGTTTCCGAAAGAGATGGCATCGACCACAGATTCATCATCTCCGGCAAGGAAAAATTCCGACACGTAGACGTTACCACATCGGGCGATGACGGTGAGATCATTTATAAAGAAGGCACACAGACACCTCTCACTTATGATGTCGACATCGTGACGGATAAATACGGTTATTCCGATTATTACGGCGATTTTGAGATCTTCCGTGATCTTTATTACGTTCTCATCACGAGAACCTTAGCACTCTATGCTGACGTGGATTCTTCCACAACGATCGCCGGCGACGAGCCTGCTCGCAGCATCACCGTGCAGACAGCGGCAAAGGATCACCCCATCACGTATTATCGCTATGATGCAGACGGCAACAAAGTGGAATCTATCCGCGATCAAGGCGGCAACATCATCTGCCATGACGTGACTGTGAAAACCACGCTTTCCAGCGGAGAAGTGGTCGACCTCACCTATGACACCGCTTATTTTGACGAAGACGCAAAGAAATTCTTCCTCAAGACCTATGACACCAACGACGGCTACGATAAGCCCAGCGCTTTCGAAAATGATGGCAACGGTAATGTAAAAGCCACCACTTTCCTCCCTGATTCCGCAAGCGGCACTTATAAGGAAACCATTTATTCCTATGACATTTATGATCTCTATGATGTCTACACCAATGCAGACGGCATAGAAGTGACACAGCTCAACCCCACTTATATGTATATCATTCCCACCGTGACCGTGAACACCTATCGCATCTCCACAGGCGGCGAAAAGGTGCTTCTCGAAAGCGATGCAACGACCGCGGAAGTCGGCGTATATATCCGCACAGCGACCATTGACAAGCTCTTCTCTGATACCAACAAGCTTCTTGACGGCATCGAGATCGACACCTTGGCATTGAACTGATCACAAAACAAGAAAAAAATCCACGGTCACCCGTGGATTTTTTTACAAGCAAAGGAGAAATCAAATGGAAACAGAAGAAATGATCCTGATCAATAAAAAAGAGAGCAAGATCACGCTTTCCTCCGGCGGCAGATCGGCAGCGCTTTATTGCGCGCCCGAGGAGATGCGTGATTGCAGCCGCATCGCAATTGAACTTTTTATGGAAGGCTCGTTTATTCACATTGACCTTGTCGAAGTCTGCGATCTTGCGGCGGCAAAACAAAAGGTTCGTGTGATCAAGGGCTTTGCCCTCGGTGAAAACCGCGCAGAGGAAGCCGCAAGGAAAGCTTTTGAAAATATGGGCGAGGAGCTTACCGTTTTGATGATGCTCAAAATGTCACCAAACGCCTCGCTCGCAGAAGCAGAAGCGGCAACCACCACGGCTGTATCCTTCATTCACCCGGAAGCAACGGTGCTTTGGAGTGTGGATCTTTGTGAGGAGATCGGTGAGGGTTTTGCCGTCGAGGCACTCGTCTTTTAAGGAAAATACTCTTGCTTTTCCCTGCACGCTGTGCTAAAATGAAACCAAGAAAACTTATTTTAGGAGGTCTTTATGCTCACGCCAACCAAAGTTGAAACCTATCCGCTTCTGGAGGAAAGACCGCTTGCCAAGCTCATCGCATATACCGCAGGCACTTCATCCGAAATGCCTTTTAATGAAAAAAGAAAAGCCGTTCTCATCATTCCGGGCGGTGCTTATTGGCTCCAAAGTGATATGGAAGCCGATCCCGTGGCACATTTTTTCCTTTCGGAAGGCTTTAATGCCTTCGTTCTGCGCTATTCCGTGGGACGCGGCGTAGATTCCGTTTGGCCCAAGCCCCTTATGGAAGCTTCCGCGGCAATGAAATTTATCCGTGATCACGCGGAAGATTTTCACATTGATCCCGATTACGTTTTCGTCATCGGTTTTTCCGCAGGCGGACATCTCGCCGGTGCGCTCGGCACGATGTGGGATCACGACGAGATCGAAAAAACACTCGGCATGGAAAAGGGCTACAACCGTCCGACCGCGATGATCCTTTCCTATCCCGTGATCACGGGCGTGGGTGAGATCGCGCACCGTGGCTCCATCAATAATATCCTTGGCAAAATGCGCGAAGATGAAGACGCGCGTGCTTCCGTTTCCATCGAACGCGCCGTTTCGGAAAAGACCGTTCCCACGTTCCTTTGGACGATGATCACCGATCGCGAGGTTTCGCCGCAGAATACGCTTCTCATGGCAGACGCGCTCGCAAAACACAAGATTCCCTTTGAAATGCACATCTATCCCGAAGGCAGTCACGGCATTTCTCTTGGCACAAAAGCGCTCGGCTTTGATTTTCCGTCGCTTGCAGGCTGGTCACGTGACGCCGTTCGCTTCCTTCACAGCATTCAACAAAAAAAAGATTGACCACGAAAGAAAGGATTTTTCCCCATGCGTACACCGACTTCGATTCAAACCGTACAGATTCTTGAAAATAAACCGAACGTCACACTTACCGCTTATATCGCAGGCACCTCGGACGAGATGCCCTTCAACGAAAAAAGAAAAGCGCTGCTCGTCATTCCCGGCGGCGGCTATCATTGGTGTTCCGACCGTGAAGGCGATCCCGTGGCGCTTCATTTTCTTTCGCAAGACTTCAATACCTTCGTTCTGGAATATTCCACCGCGCACAACGCTGACACCGTCTGGCCCTCGCCGCTTGTCGATGCGTCTGCGGCAATGAAATATATTCGCGATCATGCCGAAGAATTTCGCATTGATCCCAAATACGTTTTCGCCATCGGTTTTTCCGCAGGCGGACATCTTGCCGCTTCGCTTGCTACCCTTTGGGATAATGATGAAATCGAAAAAATGCTTGGCATGGAAAAAGGCTACAACCGTCCCACGGGCGTCATTCTTTCTTATCCCGTCATTTCCGGGCTCGAATATGCGCATCGCGGCTCTTTTGATAACATTCTTGGTGAGAAAAAGGACGATGAAGATGCACGCCGCGCACTTTCTCTGGAATATTGCGTGACGGAAAAGACCTCACCTTGCTTCATCTGGTCGACACGCCCCGACAGAACTGTGCCGATTCAGAATTCGATCCTTTTTGCCGAAGCGCTCGCAAAAGCCAAAATTCCTTTTGAAATGCACGTCTATCCCATGGGTTGGCACGGCACCTCGCTTGCCACACCGAACGTCGGCTGCGATTTCCCCGTGATCAGCCATTGGACTGTCGATGCCCTGCGTTGGTTAAACAGCATCGAAGCAGAATAAAAAAGCGGCGAGAGCTATTCGAGCAATTTCCTATAGTTTGAAAAACAGTGCCCCCGACAGAGAGAAAAATCTGTCGGGGGTATTTTTTCTGATGGACGCGGAGTGTTAAACGATCATAGACCGTAGTGAATAATCCATTTATTTTCCAAGAGGGCTTTTTTTGACAGCTTTTTTAGTTCAGATAATTCGGGAATGTCTTTGATGACATCGACAAATGCTTCGATGGAATCAGGCGGTATGAGCGTGATTCCGCAATACGCAATCCCCTTTCCCTTCACGTCAAGTGTATGCCAATAAAAATCTATATGATCGAAGTTCCCAACAATATCCTCTAAATGATCGTCGTCGACAGAAATACAGTTATATTTCCGTGGTTCATAAATATCATAGCGTTTTCCTTGTTGGGGTGCATTTTGCATAATACCGAATTCGTGCTTTGCCAACAGATCACTTCCTTTTGCCAAATTCAAATTTTTCACCAACAAACGTTGTCCATTCCCCGCTTTTATTTCGCCGTTACGAAAACAATGTTTTCCGTGATCGTTGTTTCTGCAAAGGAGATCTTATCACCGTCCACGGTAAATGCGATAGGCTTTCCGTCAATATGTACCGCCCGGATCTCTTTCGCACCGCCGAGCGTGACGGAAGAAAGCGTCAGCGAGCCATCAAGAATGGAAATCTTAGTTTGAGCACCAGTCTTCTCGAAGTTACCCCAACCTGTGCCAAGGCTCCAGAATGCTCTGAAATCACCCTCTACGATCGGCGCAAAGCCGATGGTCTTTTTCGGCAGATCAAAAGTAAATCCGCTGAAAATGGGGAGAAGCGCAAAGCTTGCCATCGCGCGCGCATAGTTATTACCGCACTCGATCTCATTCCACGGATTGCGTTTTTCACCGTCGTAACGGTCACGGATCGCACGAACAGCCACAAGTCCTTCTTCGATATAACCTTCGCTGATGAGAAGTCCTGCAAAGGCATATTCAAAGCCCGTCATACATTCCTCGCAGTAAGGGATCGGGATCACAGGCTTTTCAGCGCCTTCGGGATAATCACAAATCACCGTTCCGCCCTCATCATTCATGGCAAACACACGCCACATATTCGCAAATTCACGAAGACTCGGTTTGAAATTGTTCCGAATCATGCTGGCAAGAGCAATTTGACGCTGTTCTTTGTCGAAAATATCACCAAGTCCTAAGAGATTGGCATGCCATTGACCAAGCATCTGGTCGATCTCGGAGCCGTCCGCGATCTGATATTTAAGCTGACCTTTTTCTTCATTCCAGTAGTTCGGGCAATTATAATGCTCCGTATAAGCCTTATTGGTGAGATCAACTTTCTGGATAAAATATTTGCCGTTAAAGAGATTTTCTTTGGTATACGCATAGCCTTTGGCAAAGAGCGCGCGGTAATCCGCCGCTTTTTCTTTTTCACCGAGATAGTCTGCCATCTCTGCCGCCGCGGAAAGTGCCGCAAGGTAAAGGCCTTCCAGCCAAGAGGACGGACCAAACATTTCCATATCCAGGGTGTGATGCTGTCTGCCTTCCAAAACGCCGTCACGGTCAAGGTCCCATTCGTCAGGATTTTCTTCACTCCAAGCATAAGAGAGGATCTTTTGCACCGTGTCCCAATGCTTTTTCAGCCACGCATCGTCACCGCTGATCTTCCATTCGCGCAAGGTCTTCACGACGGTGAGCATGGAGCCATCTACACAAGCACGAGTTTTAGAAACCCCTCTGCCAAGCGGAAGCAACGTGCGGAAGCCCATCTTTCCGTTTTCCTCCACGTCTTGCTGAAATTCCGTTTCACGGAGCGAACGCTCAAGATCGGGGAAAAGGAAGCAAAGCGCATACGCATAGCTCCAAACGTGCGTGCAAGTGCCTTCACAGGAGCCGATATTGGTGTGAACACCCTCCCAGCCGTAAAATGCGCCGTTTTCAAGGCGCAAAACCGTCGGCGATTTCAAAACGGACATGGTGGACGAGATCGCGTCAATGACGGCAGGATCCAGCGTGGACATATGAAGCGTATCGCGGAAAAGCACTGTTTTTTCAAGGAGCGAAGCATAATTTTCCAGCGCGTAAACGGCAGAAGCACGGGAATTTTTAAAGCGTGTGGCATAATAATTTTTCCACGTCACGTCTTTATCGTTTTCGTCCTTGCATCGCCACCAATAGTTATAGTTGTTCGGCACGTTCCATGCAAGAACGAAACGTGTCTTTTCATCTTCCGTGATCGGTGCGCCAAGCGTGCAACGGTCAGCTCTGTGAGGTGAATCGTAATGACGGTCGCGAAGCTCCCCTTTTGTCATCTCATACCAGAAGGTGGAAACCGGATCTCGCCATTCACCGCGATACCAATATTCCTGCGCGATCGCATTTTTGGCATCGGTCGCCACAGTGAGGTCGCCATATTCGGTGCTGTCGGCAGGCTCTCCGGCGAAGCGGAGCATGATCGCGGCATTTTCATCATCGGAAACGATCTTATTTTCGGTGCGCTCAAAGGGGTTGGTGACGGAGAAATAGACAGCATATTTCACGTCTTTTTCCGCATTTTTGAGTGTGATATCAAAAAAAGCGGCAGGAATGCTGGAATTTTCAGAATCAAGCGGAACCATCGGATTCCACGCGGTAAGGATCACGTCACCGGGGAAATTATTGTCGCGGAACGTAAGCGTCGCAATCGGGAAACGTCCGTCAAAGGTGACATCCTCAAAATGCGGATACGCGCACATCGTGTCCGATGCGCACCCTTCCCCAAAGCCGATGTGTCGAGGACCGCGTGCAAAACCGATAAGATTTTTCGTCACGTCCCCTTGCAGGATCTTTACGATGCGGTGTCCGTCGGGATATTCCGCCGTCACCGCAAAAAACGTACAACCGTTGATGCTGTTTTTATTCGGTCGGTTATAAATTTCAAAATCAATCAGCGAACCGTTACCGGCAATGCCGATGGAACCCGTGCCAATGCCACCCAAGGGGAAAGATATCTCTTTTAATTTTTCTTTCGTATAGATCATGATAATCTCCATTCTTCGATCAGTATCCTTAAATAACACCGATCATTTTACCCTTTTTGTTTTATTGTAGCATAGGTTTTTGGTTTTTTCAAGACAAAAAACAGGATAGAAAAAGAGCTTCTGCTCTTTTAGTGTAAAAGCAGAAGCTCCTCACGGGAAAACACCGTTTGAAACGCGCGATTGATCGCATATCCGATGAGTTTTCCCGCGTCGGACGCGATCACGTCGATCTCTTTTGGTGTCACAAGAAGATCGGAAAGCAAAGAAGGCTCGGCGGAGGAAAGACCTGCCCTCTCCATTTCCGAAAAGACGAGTGTTGCCGCATCAATGACGGTCGGAACGCCGATCGCGATCACAGGAATCCCCAGCGTTTGCCTTGTGAAAGCCGCTTTTCCACCACCAACGCCGGAGCCCGGCACGATGCCCGTATCGGAAAGCTGGATCGTTTTCGCAAGGCGATTTCCGTCACGCGCGACGAGAGAATCCACAGCGATCATCGCGTCGGGGCGCAAATTTTCCACAGCAAAACGGACAAGAGAAGCCGTTTCCACACCCGTTTTCAAAAAAACACTCGGCGTGAGCACAGACACGTCGAAAAGTCCGCTCTCCTCAAACCACGCTTCCTCTTCCACACGCATACCATGTGTGGCAAGGACGTGAGATGCGGCGATCACACCCACGGCATCTGCCGCAAGCGCTTCGTTTCCGAGTCCCAAAACCAAAACGCTTCGAGCCTCTTTGCAAAGTGCCGTAAGCTCCGCCGCCACAAGATCGCCAAGCGTCAAAAAAACTTCGGGAGATGCCATATCCATGCCGCCGTGTGTCAGCGTGATATACCGCCCCATCGGCTTGCCGAGAAGTGCTTCTCCTTTTTGGTTTATGATCTCTACGGTGCTGAGCCGTATATTTTTTACCGTTCGCTCCGTATAGCGAATACCGTCCGGCTCCTCACTTCTGCCACCCATGGCATGATAGCGAAGCTCTTCTGCCAGATCTGTTCGAATCGAAAACAAAAAAATCACCGCCCACGAATAGTTTGTTCGTAGGCGGCGTTTTTATGCGTCCATTTTCATGTCCCCCAGGAATTTGTCCTTTATTTGATATCAAACTCCGGTGGCGTGTCGAGATCGTGCGGCACGGGCTTGCCGTTCTTTTTTCTCTGCTTCACACATTCGGTGAGAAGATATTCGATCTGTCCGTTCATGGAACGGAAATCATCTTCTGCCCATGCGGCGATCGCCGCATAAAGCTTTGGCGAAAGACGGAGCGGAACTTGCTTTTTTTCCACAGTACACCTCTTTTAATAAAGACTACCGGAATTGACGACGGGCTGTGCATCTTTATTGCCGCAAAGCACCACGAGCAGATTGGAAACCATCGCCGCTTTGCGTTCTTCGTCAAGATGCACCGTATCGTTCTGAGAGAGGCGTTCGAGCGCCATTTCCACCATGCCCACAGCGCCGTCCACGATCATTTTTCTCGCGTCGATGATGGCAGACGCCTGCTGGCGCTGAAGCATCACAGCCGCGATCTCCGTCGCATATGCAAGATAAGTGATGCGCGCTTCCACGATCTCAATGCCGGCTTCCGTTACGCGTGCTTGAATCTCGTCTTTAATACGCGATGCGACGATTTCGCTGGAGCCGCGCAAGCTGCCGTCATCAGCAACACCGTCACCCGTGGTGTCCACACCGGGTGCTACGTCGTAAGGATAGATGCGAACGATATTGCGAAGCGCGGTATCGCACTGCAGGGAAAGAAATTCCTTGTAATTATCTACGTTAAATACGGCTTTTGCCGTATCCACGATGCGCCATGTGACCGCAATACCGATCTCCACGGGGTTGCCGAGGCAGTCGTTGATCTTCTGGCGGTTGTTGCTGAGCGTCATAATTTTGAGCGAAAGCTTATTGTTCACGACGGGAACACTCGTCGCGCCAGCCCCCTTTGCCGTAAGAACAGTTTCCACGGTGTTCACGTCACCGCTTTGGCTGAGCTTTGTTTTTGCCGCAGGATTCACAGAAGAACAAAAAGGATTCACCGCATAGAAGCCTTCCCCTTTGAGTGTGCCGACGTATTTACCGAAAAGCGTCAGCACGAGCGCTTCCTGCGGACGAAGAATGCGAAGTCCCATATAAGGGAGCCAGCCGATGCAAAGCCAAACAAGACCAATGACGATCAGCGGCATTGCGTAAGGCAAGCCATTTTCATCAGCGATCGCGCCGATAATCACAATGGCAGTTGCCGCGATAAGACCAAGTGTGGTGAGCACGAGCACAAGCATACCGTTTTTCTTATTTTTCAAAACTTTTTCTGTCATTTGGATAACCTCCCGATGATATTTTTCTTTACATCTATATGATATCATTTTGATATCACTTTGTCAAGATTTTTTTAAAAAATAAAAGGCCCTCGTAAAAGAGAGCCTTGCCATTATTTATTCTTCTTCGCTTTGTTCCGCCTGGGAATAATAAGGATCGATCATGTATTTTTTGATCTTCGGATAAGCGGCGTACATCGCAAAGAACGCACTATTGGAAAAGAGGATCATGAAAATGCTGATCACGCCGAGCGGTAAAAAGAGCGAGCCGAGCCAGACCGTGAGGATCACGAGCATCACGATGCAGATAAACATCACGAAATTGCGTCCAAACGCAAGGATCGAGAAGATCGCGGCGTTTTTGATGATCTTGAAGAAACCAAGCTCAAAGGTGACCATGATGGTGTAGAGATAATAGCGCATGAAAGAATAGAGCATCGCAACGAGCACCATCGAATAGAACATGATGTAATAATTTTCATAGTTCACATAATACATAAAGAGCGAATACGAGCTGACGCCAAGGGTGATGATATCAAGGATACCCATGGGAACGGATTGCTTCCAGCCCGATTTGATCGTGCCGATGAAATCCTGCCACATGAAGATCGGTTCGCCTTTGACGAGGTTTTTGATGATGTAAGTACAGCCTGCGTTCACAGGGCCCCATGTAAGTATGATCAGCGCGGAAAGCCCATAGAGGATATTGGTCATGACGGTGTTCGCATAGATCGTGGACATACCGCCGTGGATCCCCGCGAGGATCGACATGGACGGCGAAAAACCGCCTGCCGCCGTGCGGATACCGTTCAGCACGGGAAACATTTCGCTGGCAGGCGCCACGCCGGGGGTACTGAAAATACCGCTGAGCGCCAAAAGGAAAAAGATAAACGGAAAATTTCCCACAATATAAAGGGCATTCACCCAAATGAGCTTCACAAAGCGACGGGAATAGAGTTTAAAAAAGTTTTTGAAATTATATTCTGTGATGGGTGCTTCCTTTTTAATGCCACGGCCGTCCTTAGCATAGCTTGCAAAAAAGCCAAATTTTTTCTTTTTCGGCGTTTCCACAGGCTCGCCGAATTCATTAAATTCTTTCACGTTGTTCGTTTCCTTTCTTTTTTAATGCAAATCTTTGCCGTCGTCTTCATCTGCCGACCAGGAATCCGCAAGGTAATTCATGTCACCCGACAAAAGACTCAAAATGCCTTTATATACAAATTCGGCGCGGTCGTCGAAGTTGTATTTCATCAGTTCCGCTTCTCTTCTCGTGGGCAGCACCGCAGCGGTCTGCATATAAACGCCGTCGCGATTTTCCCATGTGCATTCCAGACGGAATCTGCCGTCCTCGGTTTCGGTCACACGGCTTTCCGTGCGGTCACCGCCTGCGCGATAGGAAAGCATACGCTTTGCCGAGCGAAGTCCTTTTTCGCGGATCGTTTTGAGCAGATCGCTTTGCAACGCTTCCGTCGCGGCACGTCCTGCCTCGGAGATGGCGAAATATTCCTTGCCGTCGACTGTCGTTTTGAGCACAGCGTCCGTTTCGCAAAGCTCGTAAAAACAATCCATAAAATCAAACTGTCCCACAAATTCGTCCTGCACCACGATATCGTTGAGCGTCACAAAATCCACGGGACGATCCAAATTCATGAGCAGATATAAGATAAATACTTTGATATCTGTTTTCTCCCGAAGTAAAAACATGGCATTCTTCCTCTCTGTGCGTCAAAAAACGGATTTTTCTTCTTATTATTGTACCACAAAATTTCGCTTCTGTATATAACTTTGTGAAAATCGTTACAATTTTTTCATGAATACTTGTGTATTTTCCTTTTTTATGATAAAATTCTTTTTAGACGAAATCTCTTCCAAAAGAATTTCACCACGGACGGTTTCTTTTACGAGCTTTTCTTTTCCTAAAGAAAAGCGGAAAACTCCGTGTCCAAGATCGCGTATTCCACGATCGTGTGATACTCGCCTTTGATCAGCATCGACTTTTTGTGAACGGCTTCGCGGCGCATACCGCATTTTTCCGCCACGCGCATGCTGGCGTCGTTCCCTTCCATGATCTTCGCTTCCATGCGGTGCAGCTCCAGCTCATGAAAACCAAAGCGCATCAGACGGCGAAGCGCCTCGGCGGCGTAGCCTTTTCCCCAAAAATCGGGGCTTAACACATAGCCCACCTCCGCGGCGTTATTGGCAAGATCAAATGACGTAAAGCCGCAGGTGCCGATCATTTTTCCGCTCTCCTTTTCCACCACGGCAAAATCGTAAAAAGAACCGTTGCGATATTGCCCTTGCAAATAAGAGAGATATTTTTTTGTGAATCGCGGCTTATCGTGCGGCGACCAAAGAAGATAGCGGCAGGTTTCGGACATTTTTGAATATTCGTACATATCCTTATGGTCGGATACGGCAAGCTTTCTGAGAATGAGTCTTTCCGTCACAAGTGTCGGCGGAGCGGAAAAGATCGAAAGATCAGATTCAAACAAAATGGTAAATTCCTTTCTGTGATCGTAAAAAATCAGTATAGACAAAAGATTTTTCGGAAATGATAAGAACTGCCCTGATTTTATCATAAATTTCATAAAAATTCAAGAAAAAAACCGCATATATTTACAGACGATTTGATTTCCATTCATTTCTTTGTAACAATTTGCGTGTAAAATAGAAACATAGAAAAAAATCCTCGAAAAAAGGAGAATAACAGATGAACGATTTTGACAACAACCAAAACACCCCGAACGGCAACGACCCCTTGGAGCCGGAAAAAAACACACCCGAAACGGAAAAGCCCGCAGAGGAAGTGACGTCCCCCGAAGAGCCGACACCGGAAAAAGAGCCTTCTTACTCGGAGCCGCCTTACAGCGAATACGGCGCGCCCCGTAACGATAACACACAAGGCATGTATAACGGTCAGCGCCCCTACGGAAATATGGAGCCGCCGAAAAAGCCTCGCAAAGAGATCCGTATGTCCCGTGGCGGACTTGCACTTCTCGTTGTATTTTGTCTTGCGATCTCCATCATCGCAAGTGCAGGCATCAATGCCTTTTTCTCCACCGCAGATGCCACCACGCAGAATACGTCAAACCAAGAAACCACGCTCGACACACAAAGCAGACTTGATGCCGAAACCACAGCGGCAAACGCAAACAAACAGACAGAAACCGCACCTGCTGTCATTGCAGGAAAGACCGAAGGTGTTGCCACCTCCACTTATACACAGATCGCCAATGAATGTATCCAGTCCGTCGTCATCATCAACGTGACGGAAACCACCGTTTCTTACGGTCAGGAATACACCACAGGCGGTGCCGGCTCCGGCGTTATCTACACCCAGGACGGCTATATCATCACAAACTATCACGTTGTCAATGAAAAAACCTCCACGATCTCCGTTGTGCTTTATGACGGCAGTGTCTACGAGGGCAGATATATCTACGGCGACGAATACGTTGACCTTGCGGTCATCAAGATCGAAAAAAATGATTGCAGCTATGCGAAGATCGGTGATTTTTCCGAAATGCAGCTCGGTGACGAGGTTCTTGCCATCGGTAATCCCCTCGGCTACGGTCTTTCCGTGACCAACGGCATCATCAGCGCACTCGAACGTCAAGTGACCATCGAAAATACAACGATGACACTCCTTCAGACCAGTGCGGCGATCAACAGCGGTAACTCCGGCGGCGGTCTTTTCAACATGAAGGGTGAGCTGATCGGCATCGTAAATGCGAAAGTCGGCGGCACTTCTGTGGAAGGCATGGGCTTTGCGATCCCCTCCACCACCGTTGTGAAGAGCCTCAACGATCTCAAAGAACACGGCTATATCACAGGTCAGGCACGCCTTGGCGTCACAGTTTCTCAAAGACAATATTCCACTTGGCCTTATATGCAGACATATTATTATATTCAAGTTTCCGAAATCAATGAAAACGGCAGCGCTGCAAAATCGGGACTTCAGGTCGGCGATATCCTCCAGAAATTCAATGGCGAGGAGATCACTTCCTTTACGATCCTTTCCCAGCAGCTCACCAAATATAAGGTCGGTGACACCGTAACGCTCACCGTTCGCCGTCCCACCATCGAGCAGACCGAAAAAAACCTTGCGGAATATCTCAATTCCTGCGAGATCGTGGAAATCCAGATCACGTTCGTGGAATTTAATCCGAATGCTTAAACAAAAACAGAGAGTCTTATAGAGTGTCACTCTAAAGGATAGTTTTGCAAGAATACGGTATATCTCAAAAGAGGTATGCCGTATTCTTGCATTTGAGCCCACAAATGCAGTGCTTGTCAGGAAAATTGACAAGTTATAGATGAACATAAAAAAGGCTCCCTTGTGTAAAGGGAGCTGACGCCGAAGGCGG
>CAYXQF010000003.1:0-51915 GCA_964466625.1 uncultured Lachnospiraceae bacterium
AAATGCCTTGTTTTTCGATCAGCTCATCATGTGTGCCGACCTCTGCGATCTTGCCTTTGTCAAGAACAACAAGTCGCGTTGCATTGCGGAGTGTGGAAAGACGGTGCGCGATAGCAATGGTCGTGCGGTCTTTCGAAAGCTTTGCCAGCGAATCCTGGATCTGCTTTTCCGTTTCCGTGTCAAGAGAAGCTGTCGCTTCGTCAAGAATGAGGATCTTCGGATTGTGAAGCAATGCGCGCGCGATCGCGATACGCTGCTTTTCACCGCCCGAAAGCGTGCCGCCCTTTTCACCCACCATGGTGTTATAGCCGTCGCTGAGCTTGATAATGAAGCTGTGTGCGCCTGCAGCCTTTGCTGCGGCAATGACCTCTTCTCGGGTAGCGTCCTGCTTTGCATAAGCGATATTCTGATAGATCGAACCATTAAAGAGGAAGGTTTCCTGCAAAACGACACCGATCTGTGAACGGAGCGAGCTTTGTGTGATGTTTCTGATATCTCTACCGTCGATCTTCACCACACCTTCGTCCACATCATACATGCGCATGATCAGGTTGATAAGGGTAGATTTACCTGTACCCGATTTACCAACGATACCGATAAATTCACCGGGCTTGATATGAAGGTTGATATCGCGAAGCACTTCCGCGGATTCATCATAACCAAACGAAACGTTTTCAAGGTCGATATAACCCGAAACTTTGATATCTCTTGCATCTTTTGCGTCCGTGATATCTTCGGGTTCGTCCATGATCTCAAACACTTTTGTGATCGAAGTCATCGCCATCATGATCTGACGGGGAACGTTTGCAAGGAAGTGAAGCGGTGCGTAAAGCATCGTTGCATACGCGGAGAACTGTGCCATCTCACCGAGCGTCATCGTGCCGCCGAGGATCTGATTACCAACGTAATAAAGGAGAATAAATTCACCAAAGCCCATGAAGAACTGAAGCAAGGGGTTGATATATGCCCATTTGGTTTCGATCTTGAGCTGTGTCTGTCTTTCCGCATAAGCATAAGATTCAAAGCGTTTTGCTTCTTTATGCTCCATGCCGTAAGATTTTACGACACGGATACCCGAAAAGATATCGTGTAGAACCGTATTGGTCTGGGATTGACGCTCCCAGCTTCTGCGGAAAAGCTTACCCATGATACCACGGAAAAGATAAAATGCCACAGCAATAAGCGGTGTGGGAAGCAAGATGAAAAGCGCAAGCTTCCAATCATAAATAAACATCACCGTACCGACAACAAGGAACAAAAGTACTTGTTCCAAGATTTTGGAAAGCTGGTTAACGATAAACATACGGATTCTGCCCGTATCGTTGGAGATGCGGTTCATCAGCTCACCTGCGGTTCTTTTCGAAATACGTGCGATGGAAAGGCGCTGAACCTTATCGAAAAGCATACTGCGCAAGGTGAGGACGACCTTATTACCTGCCAAAATCAGCAGCCAGTTTCTCACGGAAGAAAAGCCTCTGTGCAAAAGCTGAACGAGAAGGATCTGTGCGATGACGAAGATATAAGCCTTCAGCATCACGTCACCTTCGCTCAAAATATAATCGTCCGTAAGGGTTTTGGTAAGTCTTGGTGTCACAAGCTCCAAAAGGGAGATGACAACGAAAAGTGCAATGGAGCCGAAGATCAGCCATTTATGCGGACTGGCAACGCTCCAAAGGCGTTTTGCCATCTTTTTGCCGTCAAAGCAGGTAAGACAAGTCTCCGAGCCTTGTCTATACGCTCTGCCGCACTTGGGGCAAACACGTTCCGGGGGCGCATATTTATGGAAGGTGTTCTGATCGTAACGCAAGAAACGGTTCGCTGCTTTTACACCCATGGCGATCTTGCTCTTCTGTCTGCAATCGGCACGGGAAATGAGCACGGGATCGCCGCATTTCGGCTTATATTCTGCCAAAACACAGCCGACGCCGGCAGAAAAACGCAGATCTTCAATGTCATGCATTTCTTCGCGCAAAACTTCTTTTTCATTTTCAAAAACGAAAAGCGTTTGCTCCGTCAAGATGACAAAGCCGTCTGTTTTCCCGTCGGGTATCTCGCGGTCAAGGTTATATTCCCACATGGAAACGACTTTATCTCGTTCGATTCCGGGGAAAAAACGATTCGCGCGGGCAAATAAATGTTTTTTATTTTCTGTCAATGCGATCACCCCGCTTTACAGGAAAAGCTCGATCTTTTTGCGGCTCTTGCGGTCAAGTTTTTCTGCGTCTTCAATGACGAAACGGTTACCGTCCACGTCAAAGATGAAAAGTCTGCCATCGCCTGCATTCACGATGCTGCGGAACGTATCCTGCAACGTAAAGGTGACTCTGCCGCCCGTGGTTTCCGCGTCCCAATAAGAAAAACCGAAGCGATCCTTAATGGAGTGGATCTTTTTGATCGTCGGAGAATAATATTTGCGGTTCAGCTCACGCACGAGAAGTTCTTTTTCCTCGCCATCGAAATCTTCGACGTTACGAATCGTGGCAAGCTCCATATTATCAATATTCAAAACGGATATGTATTCCCAGAGAAATTCAAACGGGAAATTGCGGTGAAGCATGACTCTCTGCGGTTCTTTATCCTTGGGCGCACTCATATAGAGAAAGCCGCCCTTCATCATAAACGTTGCGTTTTCCTTGGTAATGGCAATTGCGTTCGGATTTTCAATGGCACGGCGTTCAGGAGCGCCTTTGCCTTCGCCCGGTCCTCTGCCGCCGGGGCCTCTGCCGGGACCTCTGCCCGTTCCTCCAAATTCCATCATAATAAATCTATCCTTTCCGCTTTTTCTTTGGGAAAAGAAAAAGCTCCTCAAAAAGAAACCTTTCGCGGTTCTCTTTTTGTTTTACTTATTTTTTGTTTCGTAGCAAGATTATTCCGCGATACCCGCGTTTTTCAGCGCTTCGATCTGCAAACCGTAAAGCTTGCGGTAAACGCCTTCTTTTGCCATGAGTTCCTCATGTGTACCGCTTTCGGCAACTCTGCCGCCTTCGATAACGATGAGCTTATCCGCATCGCGGAGTGTGGAAAGACGGTGTGCGATCATAATGGTGGTCTTACCCTTGACAAGCTCGGTCAAAGCTGTCTGGATCTTGCGTTCCGTCTGGGTATCCATCGCGGCTGTCGCTTCGTCGAGGATCAGGATCTTCGGATTACGCAGGATCGCACGCGCAATGGAGATGCGCTGACGTTCACCGCCCGAAAGATCTTTATAACCAAAGCCTATCTTCGTATTGTAAGCATCGGGAAGCTTGATGATAAAATCATGTGCGCCTGCCGCCTTTGCCGCCGCGATCACCTCTTCATGGCTCGCGTCAGGTCTTGCGTAGCGGATATTTTCGAGGATCGTACCCATGAAAAGGTATGTTTCCTGCGAAACGATGGCGATATTGCGGTAAAGATCTTCAAACGCGAGCTTTTTGATGTTAACGCCGTCAATGGAGATCTTACCTTGTTCGGGATCGTAAAGACGAATGAGGAGATTGGCAAGCGTACTCTTGCCTGCGCCCGTGTGACCAACGATACCAAGCGTTTGTCCTGCAGGGACGTCAAAGCTTACGTGGTCAATGACACGGCGGTTTTTGATATAAGAGAACGATACGTCATCAAAGCGGACGTGTCCGTCAAAGGTATCTACGTGAATGGGATTCGGCGCTTCCGTGATCTCCGCTTCCGTATCCATGATCTCGAAAAGACGCTGAAGCGCATTGGAGCAGTCAGCCGTCATTTCAGACATTTCGCTGAAGAACTGGAGCGGCGAATAAATCATACCGATATAAGTAATAAACGTCATGAGATCCGCATAGTTAAATTCATCGACGATAACGAACCAACCGCCCACCGCTCTTGCCATCAGCGTACCGAGCGAATAAAGCAGGAAGCCCGAAAGCGGAACGATGAACGTATTGAACGTTGCGCGGCGCAGATCCGCATCGGCAAGGCGCTCGGAACGGGTACGGAAACGCATGATCTCATCGTTTTCTTTGGAAAACGCTTTTACGACACGCATACCCGAAAGCTCGTCGGAAAGGAACGAGGTCATTGCGCGCTGTGTGGAAAAACGTCTGGCGTGAAGCTTACGGTTTTTGCCGTGGCTGAGCCGCATGATGAGAAGCGAAAGCGGAATCATCAAAAGACAAAGGATCGAAAGCTTAGGATTGAGAAGAATGAGCAACACCACGAGCACCACGACCTGCGCCACGTTCACGAGGAAGTGCGGAAGGACGTTACAGAAAAATTCATAGATGGTGTTTGCATCGCTGTTTACCTGTGTCATCAGACCACCCGTCTGACGATTGGTGAAAAAGCTGAGGGAAAGACGCTCGATCGCGCCAAAGATGGTCTTTTTAAGGTCAAAGTTCACCTTGGCGGCAATGACGGAGGTCATATAGTTATTGAGCATGCTTGCCAGCATCTTCACGACCTTCACGGAGATGATCAGCGCAAGGATCGCGACGACAGCGCCGTAAAATTCACCGCCCTCGGTCAATACCTCGCGGATAAAATAACCGGAGGAAAGGTCTGCCACCCAAATGGTAAGGCCTGTCATCGCAATGAGCGAAATAAGAGAGAGCACAAGCTCGATCTTATATTTCAGGAAGAATTTCATAATGCGGCGGAAAAGCTTACCCTTATCCATACATCTGGGACAGATCTTTCTGTTTTTATTGGGGTAGCGATGTCCGCACTTGGGACAAAGATTCGATTTCGGATCGTCATCGGGATCGAGCTCAAACGAGCCGTTGCGTTTCAGCTTATCGAGATATTTACGGAAAATGATCATCGACGTGCGGCAAAAGTTTGTCATCACGGCGAGCAGGATAGGTTCTCCGTTTTCATTTTTCGCGGTAAAGCGTGCGCTGGAGAGCAATTCTTCGATGCGGAAGCCGCTGATCTCGGAAAGCGCATACGAGCGGAAATCCGTTTCGTTCCAGACACGGCGCGAATTTTGTCCGTCGCTTTCACGAGCCATCACGCCTGTCATCACGAAAAGATGATCACTCGTTGCCAAAAGATAGCTTTCCGCAGGATTATGCCCCAGATCACGGTCACAATACGCCGTGAGCAAAACATCTTCCGCAGGAATACCCTTTTCCGTCAAAGCGTCGAATATTTCCATTGGTATTTTGTCTATTTCAAACAAATTCTGATACCGTCCTTTCTTTAATAGATAAATATTTCCATTATTTTTAGTATAACATAACAAAAAAATCGTGTCAATTCCATTTGCGAGAACTTTTGGCAATTCTCCGTTGACAATGTTACGAGAAAAACTGTTTTTTCAAAAAATTATTTCCGCATGAGAAAGGAGCGAAACCATATGTGGGAGATCGTCACCATCGCCATCGGACTTTCCATGGACGCCTTTGCCGCCGCTGTTTGCAAGGGACTTTCCGTAAAAAAATTAAAGTTTTATCATTTACTGACCGCGGGGCTTTGGTTCGGCATATTTCAAGCGTTGATGCCAAGCTTGGGATATATATTAGGAATAGGATTTCAAAAATATATAGAAGCCTTTGATCATTGGGTGGCGTTTGCGCTGCTCGCGCTCATCGGGGTGAATATGATACTCGAATCCCACAAAACAGAAAGCGTGGAAAGCGGCTCCTTCTCCCCTGCCGCCATGTTTCCCCTTGCCATTTCCACGAGCATCGACGCGCTTGCTGTGGGTGTCACGTTCCCCACGGCGGATATTCACGCCGCAGTTGCCGTGCCGCTGATCGGCGGTGTTGCGTTTTTCTTTTCTGTACTCGGTGTCGGCATTGGCAATCTTTTCGGCACAAAACAAAAAGCCCGCGCGGAGCTTTTCGGCGGACTGCTGCTCATCTTTATGGGTGTAAAGATCCTTTTAGAGCATCTCGGTGTTCTCCACGGCTAAAAACAACCGGTGGTTGTTTGCGCATCGAATACCGCTATGTGGATTTTTTGAAAATTCATGTTATAATAAAATCAGAACCGGTTCCAAAGAAAATTTCACACTCACAAAAGAATCGAGAGGTATAATATGACATATAATTTCGGAAATACAATTAAAAATTTGAGAAAACAGCGCGGTCTGACACAAGAGCAGACAGCGGAATTCTTCGGCGTATCCGCGCAAGCCATTAGCAAATGGGAAACGAATATGTCTTATCCCGACATTACACTTTTGCCGATCATTGCTGCCTTTTTTGGCGTCAGCACCGATGAGCTTCTCGGCGTGGACATCGGAAAGCGCGATCAGATCATCACGCAATTTTGCGAAAAAGCTGCTGCGCTTTGTGAAGAAAGCAACTATGCCGAAGCCGTTGCCCTTCTGCGCGGCGCCCTGCTTCAGTATCCCGGCAATGACAAATTGATGTATCATCTTGCATGGGCTTTAACGGGGACGATCCGCGAGCACCGTGAAAATTTGGACGAGGCGATCAACATTTATTACAAGATATTGGAAATCAGCACCGATACCGAGCTTCGTGCCAAGGTAACACGAGATCTTGTTTACCGTTACGCAACAAAAAATGACATCGCGACCGCTCTACGCCATGCAGAGATGCTTCCTTGCTTTGAAGTTTGCCGCGAATATACCATCGGTAGAGGAAATCTTTTGGAGGGAAAAGCGCTTGCCGCATATTTGCAGAATAATATCCAACTTTTCGGTAATGCCGTTTTGGAATGCTTGAAATATTTTCAAGATCACAAGATTCTTTCCGAAGAAGAAATGACCCCATACACCCCTGAAGATACAAAAAAGAAAATCGCTCTGCTCAAAGAAATTCTCACATAATACGAAAAAGCCTTCCGAAATTCGGAAGGCTTTTGACTTTTCACATGGATTAGTCAACGTAGATGAACTGCACGTTGGGGCAGTTGTAGAAAATGGATTCTACTTCGCTTTCAAATCTGCGAGGAAGTGTTACGCTCTTGAGGTTCTGGCAATCCGCAAATGCATATCTGCCGATGGTGGTCACGGAACTGGGGATTGTCACCTGTTCCAAAGAGCTGCAATGCCAAAAAGCCATGGAGCCGATCTCTTCGATACCTTCCGCGAGGGAGAGGTTCTTGAGGTTCGGATAACCGCTGAAGGAGTTCGCATAGATGAGCTTAACGGTGGAAGGAATGCTGATGGTCTCAACAACGCTTGCCTGGAGTGCAACGATACCCTGACCGTAGCCGATCTGGATTACAGGATAGCTGAACTGCTTACCGGTAACATCTCTGTATGTGAAAATTTCATCGAAAACGAGATCAGAGGTAACTTTTTTGGTTTCCCAGTAGCAAACGGCAACGCCGATAATCTCATTTGTATCGGGATTTTCAACGAGTTTTACGATATAGTCGTGTTCGTATGTGTCAAGCACACCTTCTACGAGAGAGGTACGAGTTGTGTTATCTACAGTAGTGGTTGCTTCTGTTGTGGTGGCTTCGGTTGTGGTTTCGCCGGAATCGGTCGTGGTAGCCACGGTGGTGGTAGCTTCGGTTGTGGTTTCTGCAACTTCACCGCAGGAAGCGAAAATCATTGCGCTTGTGCTGATCGCGAGAAACAAAGCCAAGAATTTTTTCATAAAAACTTTAACTCCCATTCAAATTTTTTTGAAGATTTTAGGCGCGCAAATGTCTGAAAATGCGCCGCATGGCAGACTGTTAACGCGCACAGCCCGCGGTTACTGAATAAATATCTTTATCCTTACATAAAATAAATCATACCATAAACAAAACGGTTTGTCAAGATACTATGCACATTTTTTGCGGCGATTTGTCTTGAAAAAACTCGGAAAGTGGGGAAATTCAATGCGTTTTTTGTCCTCTTTGCCGCATAAGCGGATCGCATGGACGGTATTTTATCTTTTTCTGGGGATCTTTCTCGGATATTTTTTCATTCGCTATCTTCTTTCGGTATTCTTACCGTTTTTCATCGCTTTTATAACTGCGCTCTCCCTGCGTCGTCCCTCTCTCCGTTTGGCAAAAGGTAAAAAACAAGCGGCACGTATCATGCGGGTCTTTATGGTGATCTTACTGCTTTTCACCGTCTTGCTTCTTCTCGTTTTCGCGCTGAGCGCAACGATCCGCCAGCTCGGAGATCTCATCACCGATTTTTCCGAGGAAAGTGAGATCTTCACCGATCTCGGCAAGATGCTCGACAAAATGAGCATTTTTCTTTCCGACCTTCCCTTTTTTTCAGGCGAAGACGCCATTTCCATGCGCGAAAGTCTACTGACTATGTTCACGGATTTTCTGAAAAACGCCGTGATGGGGCTTGCGGCAAAGCTCCCCGAATGGATCGGCGCGCTCATCGCCGCGGTGCCGAAATTTTTGCTCTTTTTTGCCGTCACGGTGATCTCCGCCATTTATTTCTGCTTAGATCTGGAAAAGATCAGCGCATTTTTTCATAAGCATCTGCAAGGCAACGCCAAAAAGATCGCGGAAGCGATCTCGGGCGAATGCGGTCACGCCGTCTTGAAATACGTCAAAGCTTATCTCGTTTTATTTCTTTTCACGTTCGCACAGCTTTTCATCGGCTTTGCTCTGCTTCGCGAGCGATATGCTTTCTTGCTCGCGCTTTTTATTGCGCTCGTGGACGTTTTGCCCGTTCTCGGCACAGGCACAGTGCTGGTACCGTGGGCGCTCTGGCTTTTTCTCACGGGACACACCTCTCACGCGATAGGACTTCTCGTGCTTTACGTCGTGACCGCCGTTTTGCGCCAGTTTTTAGAGCCGAAGATCATCGGTGCCGGTATGGGTGTTTCTCCCTTGCTCACGCTCATCGCCATGTATGCGGGACTCAAGCTTTTCGGCTTTTTCGGCATGGTTCTCATACCACCGCTCGTCATGATCGCAAAAAACAGCTATAGCACCATCGCACCGCTGATGAAAGGGGATACCGCTTGAAACACGTTCGATTTTCCGTCCACCCCTTTGCCATGGCAGGACTTTTCCTGCTTCTTTTTGCCGCACCGAAAACGTATGCGTTTGCGGTCTTTTCTTCCGTTTTGCTTCACGAAGCGGGACATCTGACCGCGGCGCTGCTTTTCCGCGGAAGTGTGCGAGAGATCCGCCTTATGCCGACGGGCATCAGCATCTCGCTCTCCCGTGCCATGTCTTATTACGAGGAGATCGTAACAGCACTTGCAGGACCGTTTATGAACCTTTTGTATCTTGCGGCACTTCCCCTCTTGCCCGTCGCCGTGCAAAGCTCCGTGCAAATGATCTCCCTTTCACTTTTTTCGCTGAATATGCTCCCCATCAAAACCTTGGACGGCGGCAGGATCCTTGCCGCCTTGCTTTCTCTCATCACCGACGAAACGCTCTCGGAAAAGGTGCTTTCCGTCACAACGGCAATCTGCCTTTCGATGCTTTGGGTCCTTTCTCTCTATATTTTCTTCTACAGCGGCGTGAATTTCATGCTTCTTTTGTTTTGCGCGTATCTTTTTTCGTTCTGGATCCTCAAAAAACTTTGAAAAACGCTTGCCTTGCGGCAAAAATCATGATATGATAGAAAAAGATC
This sequence comes from uncultured Lachnospiraceae bacterium, assembly GCA_964466625.1. GTDB lineage: Bacteria > Bacillota > Clostridia > Oscillospirales > CAG-272 > QALR01. The sequence goes on from CAYXQF010000003.1 coordinate 9,476, forward strand.
ATCGAATTTCGATCAAAAAGAAAGGATTTTTTGATATGACAAAAGCAATCATTGAAATGGAAAACGGCGGCGTGATGACGCTTGAGCTTTATCCCGAAACCGCACCTATCACCGTTGCAAACTTTGTAAAACTCGCAAAGGAAGGCTTCTATAACGGCCTTATCTTCCACCGCGTTATCGCAGGCTTCATGATCCAGGGCGGCGACCCCACAGGCACAGGCATGGGCGATCCCGGCTATCAGATCAAGGGTGAATTCGCTTCCAACGGCGTTGTCAACCCCTTGAAGCACACCAGAGGCGTGATCTCCATGGCTCGCTCCATGCGTCCCGACTCCGCAGGCTCCCAGTTCTTCATCATGCACGCAAATGCACCGCACCTTGACGGTCAGTATGCCGCTTTCGGTAAGATGACTGACGGTTTTGACGTTCTTGACCGCATCGCCGGCGTGCAGACCGACTTCTCCGATAAGCCCCGCAAAGAACAGAAAATGAAAACCGTGACCATCATCGAAGAATAATCGAGATCCTCTCAAAACTTCCGATGAAGATTTCATTTTTACCCCCTCTGACGAGGGGGTTTTCTTTTTTACCGAATTTTCTTAAAAAATCGCGCGAAAAATGAAATTTTTTTACAAAAACCCATTCATTTTTTTACCATTCTATTGTATAATAGTAAGTAAGATAAATTTCCCGAGGTGATGATATGAAAAAATATATTCTCGCACTCGACGAGGGCACGACGAGTACCCGCTCGATCCTTTTCGACAAGAATGGTACGATCGTCGCAAAGGCACAGAAGGAATTTACCCAGTTCTACCCTGCCGCAGGTTGGGTAGAGCACGACGCCATGGAGATCTATGCCGCACAGTACGCAACGATGACGGAAGCTGTCGTCATGTCGGGGATCGCCCCTTCACAGATCGCCGCTGTGGGCATCACCAATCAACGTGAGACCACCGTTGTCTGGAATAAACAAACGGGCAAGCCGATCTGTCCTGCCATCGTTTGGCAGTGCAGAAGAACGGCTGACATCTGTGATGCTCTGCGCGATGCAAGACACACCGAGATGATCCGCGAGCGCGCAGGACTTCCGATCGACGCTTATTTCTCCGGCACGAAAATCAAATGGATCCTCGACAACGTGGACGGCGCGCGTGATATGGCAGAAAAAGGAGATCTTCTCTTTGGTACGATTGATACTTGGCTTGTCTGGAAGCTGACGGGCGGCAAGGTTCATGCCACAGACCGCACAAATGCTTCCCGAACGATGCTTTTCAATATCCACACGCTGGATTGGGACGATGAGCTGCTCGCGCTTCTTGGCATTCCACGCAGCATGCTTCCCGAGGTGAAAGCAAGCGCCGACGATTTCGGCACGCTGAATCTTCTCGGAGAAGAGATTCCCATCACCGGTGTTGCCGGTGACCAGCAGGCGGCACTTTTCGGACAAGGTTGCTTCTCCGTCGGTGACGCGAAAAACACCTATGGAACAGGCTGTTTTCTCCTTGCCAATATCGGGGAAAAGCCGCTTTCCGATGCCAAGCTTCTCATCAATACGCTTGCCGCCACGGAAAAAGGGCGCCCTGCGGAATACGCCTTGGAAGGCAGTGTTTTTGTCGGCGGTGCCGTCATTCAATGGCTTCGCGATGAGCTTGGTTTTCTGCGTGACGCGGCGGACTCCGCCTATTTTGCAAATAAGCTTGCCGATAACGGCGGTGTTTACGTCGTTCCTGCTTTCACAGGTCTTGGTGCGCCGCATTGGGATATGTATGCCAGAGGCACCATCGTCGGGCTGACAAGAGGAAGCGGTCGCAATCATATCATTCGCGCGGCGCTGGAAGCAATCGCTTATCAGACGGAAGACATTCTCTCCCACATACAAAACGCGATGGGTGAACCGCTCAAGGTTTTGCGCGTGGACGGCGGCGCCTCGAAAAATCCATTCCTCATGCAATTTCAAGCGGATATTTCCCGTCTGCCCGTGCATCGCGCAGGCGAAACCGAAGCCACGGCGCTCGGTGCGGCATTCCTCGCAGGACTTGCCGTGGGCTTCTGGAAAGATCGAGAGGAACTGAACACCCTTCTTTCCACAGCAGAAATCTTCACACCGTATATGGACGAAGAAACCCGTGCCAAAAACCTCGACGGTTGGCGCCGTGCCGTTTCCTCCTCCATTTATCACGCATATTGTTAGGAGGTAAGCATGCAGATCTCCGTGATTGAAAAACAGATACCCTCCACCGACGGGATCCACACCCTGCGTGGAAAAATGTTTCTTCCCGAAGGGGAGATTCGTGCCGTTCTGCAGATCGCACACGGCATGGCAGAGCACATCGACCGCTATGCGGATTTTATGACGTATCTCGCGGAAAATGGCATTCTCGCTGTCGCATACGACCACATCGGTCACGGCAAAACTGCCGAAAATGACGATGAGCTTGGCTATTTTGCGAAAAAAGACGGCTGGCAGATCGTTTACCGCGACGTGATCGCATTCAGCCAAGCTGTGAAAAACGAGTATCCCGATAAGCCGTTTATCCTGATGGGACACAGCATGGGCTCGTTCATCGTCAGAAATGCCGTCACTTACGCGCATGATCTTTACGATGCACTCATCATCATGGGTACGGGCGGCCCGAATCCGCTTTCGGGCATTGGTCTTTCTTTGGCGAAAGCGATCGCCAAATACAAAGGCGAAAAATACCACTCCGGACTCCTGCAAGCCTTGACCTTCGGGAGCTACAACAAAAAAACGGACAAAAAACACCCCTACGAATGGCTCACATACGACGGGGAGATCCGTAAAAAATACGCAGCCGACCCACATTGCGGCTTTCTTTTCACCGTTTCTGCTATGCAGGATCTGATCACGATGCAAGCCGAAGTCAATACGGACACGTGGTTTACACTCGTTCCTAAAGAGCTCCCGATCCTACTCACCTCAGGTGAAGAAGACCCCGTGGGAAGTTACGGTGACGGCGTGCGCACCGTTTATGAAAAACTGCAAAAGGCAGGCGTGCAAAATACTGAACTAAAGCTTTATGAAAAAATGCGCCACGAGATCCTCAACGAAATCGAAAAAGAGCGTGTTTATGAGGATATTCTCGCATTCGTTTTGAAAAATATTTAAAAAATATAAAAAACCATGTCCCATTTTTCCCCTTTGATTCGTTACACATATTAAGTTAAATTTTTTGACACGATAAAAGCGGAAAATCCACCGCAAATATGAAAAACACGGGAGAAAATATATATGCAAAATTACAAGATCATCACAGATTTCGGCTGTGATCTTCCCCAGCACATCACAGAAAACCTGGAAATCGAAATCATTCCTACCTCGATCCACATCGAAGGAGAACCGAACGTTCTTTCGAGCGAAATTGATATTTCCGATTTTTACGCAAAACTTCGCGATAAGAAAATGATAAAGACCTCCGCTGTCAGCATCGCCGCTTTCGAAGAAAGCTTCGGCCGTGCGATGGCAGAAGGCAACGACGTGCTTTACATCGGTATGTCCTCGGGACTCAGCGGCACGTTCAGCGCGGCAAAAGTGGCGGCTGATACCGTTCTTTCCGAATACCCCGAAAGAAAGATCACCTTCATTGATACCCACAGCGGTTGCGGCGGCGAAGGCCTTGCCGTTTTCCTTGCGGCAGAGAAAAAAGCCGAGGGCGCCACCTTTGAAGAGATCTCCGCTTATATGCAGGATATCGGCAGCCGCATCAGCAGTTGGTTTATGGTCGATGACCTTTTCTTCCTCAAAAGAGGCGGCAGACTCCGCGCAGCAAGTGCCGTTGTCGGCTCGCTTCTCATGATCAAACCCATCGTGGGCGTGAATGAAGAAGGCAAGCTCGTCGCAAACGAAAAAGCACGCGGCAGAAAGGGTGCCATGGAAGCCCTCATCAAAAAGATCGAAACCTATTGTGAAGATCCCAAGGAAAGCATCATCATGATCAGCCACAGCGACTGCATGAAAGACGCCGTTAATTTTGAAATGATGATCCGCGCGAAATGGGATGTAAAAAACATCATCACCACCGATATCGGCCCTGCATTCGGCGCACATTGCGGCCCCGACACCATCGCCGTATTCTTCATTGAAAAAGAAAAAAATTCTGACACCGAAACTGAATAAAAGTAAGTAAAAAGTGAGAGAAAGGATTCCGTATGACAGCCACGATGACCATTAGCGGTGCCACATTTTATGAAATGCTGACTTCCGCAGCGAACAGCCTTGAAAACAACAAAGAAAAAATCAACGATCTTAACGTATTTCCCGTTCCCGATGGCGATACCGGCACAAATATGAGCCTCACCATCGGTTCCGTACATGATTTGAACCTTCCCGATGAAAGTATTTCTACCTGCGCCACCAAAGCGGCAGACTCCGTGCTTCGCTCCGCCAGAGGTAACTCCGGTGCGATTCTTGCTCTTTTCTTCCGCGGCTTTGCAAAAGCTGTGAAAGGCATGGAAGAAGCTGACGTAAATGCGGTTGCCGATGCTTTCACCAAAGGCAAAGAAGAAGCTTATAAAGCTGTCATGAATCCTGCCGAAGGCACGATCCTCACCGTTATCCGCCGCTGTGCGGAAGAAGCGGAAGCTTGCAAAGCAAATTATGCGGAAAAACTCAACGATTTCTTCGCTTTCCTTTTGAAGGTTGCGGAAGAAACTCTCGAAAAAACACCTGAGATGCTCCCTGTACTCAAGGAAGCACACGTTGTTGACGCAGGTGGTTGCGGTTTCGTGACCATTCTTCGCGGTATTGTTTCCGCGCTTACCGGTAACCCTGTCGAAGCAAACGCACCCAAATCTACTGACGCGGTCACCGAAAAAGCAGACTTTGCAGACTTCAACACCGAAGACATCAAATTCAGCTATTGCACCGAATGTATCGTAGAGAAAAACGAACAGTTCCTCGGCGAAGGTACTGCGGCATCTTTCTATGAACGCATCGTCGACCTTGGTGACAGCATCGTATTTGTCGATGCGGAAGACATCATCAAGCTCCACATTCACACCAATCACCCCGGTCTTGTTCTCGAAATGGCTTGTAACTATGGCGCATTTGCCACCGTCAAGATCGAAAACATGAAAAAACAGCACTCTTCCCTCTCCGGCGAAGCGGTTCCTCAGCCGATTAAAAAGGAACCCGTGATCGCACCTGCTGAAAAGCAGTACGGCTTCGTTTCCGTTTGCATGGGTGACGGTATCCGTGACACCTTCAAGGATTTTGCCGTTGACAGCATCGTATATGGCGGTCAGACCATGAACCCCAGCATGCAGGACATTCTCAATGCGGTAAACGCAACACCTGCAGAGATCGTTTTCGTTCTTCCTAACAACAAGAACATCGACATGGTTGCGATGCAGGCAGCAGATGCTTCCACCGAGAAGAAGGTCATCGTTATCCACACAAAGAGCATTCCCGAAGGTATTAGCGCACTTCTCGCGTTTGATGAATCTGCCGCTCCCAATGAAAACGAAGAAGCAATGGGTGAAGCTGCAGCAAACGTCAAATCCATTTCCGTAACACACGCAGTCAGAGATGCTTCCATTGATGGCGTTGCTGTTCGCAGCGGTCAGGCAATGGGTCTTGTCGGCGGTAAGATCCGCTCTGTTGGCAAAGATGGCGTAGAGTGTATCGGCAAGCTCGGCGATCAATTCAAAGAAGCTGCTTACGTCACCATCTTCTATGGCGAAGACGTTTCCGAAGTAGAAGCAGAAACCGTTTTGCATCTCATCGAAAGCATTGTGGACGACGCGGAAGTCGTTCTCGCGCGCGGCGGTCAGCCCCTTTACGATTACATCATTTCCGTTGAATAAGTGTATAAAGTCCCGAAAACCGGCATTTATGCGGCTTTCGGGCTCTTTTTTTCGATGAGCGTACTATCATCGTACTGAACGCTAAAAAACATGAAAAAAGGTATCGAATGATTTACATTCGATACCTTTTTTCTTAAAACAACGCAGAGAGTGCCTGTGCGATTTCTTGTTGCTTGTTCGGATAAAGATGTGAATATGTATTCAGTGTCGTTTCAACATTTTCATGTCCAAGTCACTCCGAAATCACTAGTGGCGAAATCCCCATTTCGATCAATAACGAAGCATGCGAATGACGAAGGTCGTGCACACGGATTTTTTTCACTCCTGTTTTTTCGCATCCTTTTTTGATCCTCCATCTCAAGTATCCTCTTGAAATTGGAAAAAGCTCGCCCATGCGCATCCCCGTAATGTAACAAAAAGAAGCCCCGAAGTCTTCGGAGCTTCTTAACATAATTATTTTTAGTCGGTATATGATCTGATTCCACAAGGCAGATGGATACGTATTTCTTTTTCAATCTTTCTTTCCGTTTTGATCGAAAACGTGTAGTCTGTGCCGGTATTCTTGACTGCGAAATCCGTTTTTCCGTAATGAGAGCGATATCCCGTCACTCGAATCTCCTTGCCTTTGGAAAGCCATTCGGGCATAATGCCGGCACAAATATGAATAGCTTCGTCATCCTCGAAGAAAAGTGCCTCCGTTAGATATTGGCACACAGAAAGCGGTGTCCAAAGATGCTGTCTGTCGCCGGAGATCTTCGCGGAGCCTGCTTCAGCTCCTCGCTCCTCGCACCACGTCACAAAAGGCGATGCATGATTGAACGCTGGGTAAAGATATTTTGCCGCCTCAGCAGAAAGCCCCATGCGCAGATATGCTCTTGCCACGTTACTCAGCGCCATCGCGACCCAAAGACCGTCGCGCATCCAACCCATGCCGATGGGCAATCCGCCCTCGCTTTGCTTGCCTGTTTCGATAAGACGGACGGTGTCCTTCATAATAGGATCATCCGCTGAGAGCAGTCCTGCGGGGAACAAGGCATACAAACAACCATAGAGCGAAGTCAAAGACGCACCTGCAACGGAAGGAATGATGTGACATCCATCCACCTCGGCAAGATTTTCTCTGATAGAGGTCATCAGGGCATTTTTTGCTTCTTCGCAAATTGCTGTAAGACTCGTGACATCTTCATCTTTTCCGAGAATCTTCGCAGCCTCCAATGTTTTGAAATCAGCTGCGACGGAAAGAATGTTATGCGGATAGAATACACCGTAATAATCTCCTCGGTTCATCATGCCGCAATCGCCCATACCGCGTGGCATGAGGCCCCTTTCAGAGATAACTCCCGAATTTTTTGTGGACGTTCTGGCGCGGTGATTGAACATCGTGGAGGCATACATTCTCTCGTAATTTTTTTCCAAGAAAGCGGTGTCTCTCGTGATATAATAGTGCTCCATCACGGCGTTGGCTTTATTGAATACGATGCCCCAGCACTCGTGCTCCCAGCCCTTACTCGTCGCCCAGCAACCGTCGGGATCTTGTCCTTCCAAATATGTTGGATAATCGTTTACAGCTTCCTCTATATAGCCGATCGACTCGAGAAGGATCGTCGATTCGAGCGGTTCACCGCTGTTTGCTGATCTGTAAAATCTGGTGCCGCATCCAATGCCCATATGCTCACCGATCTGCTCACGCATAACGAACATGTCAGCCACACAAGCGCGATAGCAGTGCATCAGCGCTTTATCTTCAATATGAATATCGGTTCCTTTGCCAAGCAGATCTTCCCATTCGCGCAGGGCATCTGCCATTTCCGCTTCGAAGCACCCAGGGTCGATCTGATCATAATCCTCAAAGTACATCTCATACGGCAGGAAGAAGTAACCGACACGGATTTCCGAGGACATCAAGGAATCATGCGCTGTGATCTTTTTCATGGAATTTGGCTTGATGCCGAATTTTTCATTTGCCATCGGCGGCGCGCTTTCGCTGTCTACACCAATCTTGTAAAGCGGATAATCCTCGGCGCCGTAAGCACAGACCAAAAGTCTGTCTGCTCTTCCATCGTTCATCGTCATCAAAACGTGAGAATGGATGCCATCGATCCAGCCCTTGTTACTGATGACCCAGCCTGTTGTGTGCGCAAATTGGATAAAGCAATCGTGATTCTCTTCTGCCGTGTTGACCACAGCCGTCTTCACGACCACACCTCGCTTTGCTGCGATCGCGGAAATGGTATAATTTACACCGGCATCTGCGCCTTCGATCAAGAGCATCGGCGCACCGCTTTCGTGTCTTTTCCATTTTGCAAAAGGTGCCGCGTGTCCATCCACGGAAACGCTCATAGCAAACTGAATATCCTGAGGCAAAACGACCCAAGAAAGCGGATGAATATTTTTAAGGGAACCCGACGCACGGGAAAATTTAATTCCGCTTTCCGAAACGTCTGCGACAAGCTTTTCACTTGCCGAAGGACGGCATAGCGTCAGCGTATGGGGAACCTGAAATGCATACTGAAAATCAATCGTGCTTTGCTTCATAGAAAACCTCTCTTTTGGATCAAGCCAACCGCCGAACCATTACCCTCATTATACATAAAAAATTGTTGTTGTCAACAAAATGATCCACGAAGGGAACTTTTAATTTATTACAAATCAGTTTTCGTTCTTGAGAATATCGTTGTAAACCGTTTCAATATCGGTTTTGGCAGATTTTTCTTTTTGACCAACCCATTTTGTAAAGCTGTTTTTACCGCTGGCGATCATATTGCTGATAGCACTTTCATACGGACTCCACCAGAGATAGCCAGGATCATAGGTAATGTTGCTCATGATCAGGTCGAGCATTTCGCTCGATTCTTCATCGCCAAGATATTCCACGGTATAAGCATCGATGATCGCTGTGCGAACGATGTATTTGGAATGGCAGGTGAGAAGTTCAAAGAATGTACCTACTGTTTCAGGATCGAGAACAGAAACGGGAATGTGATAGTCTGCCACATGGTTGTCCACATAGTTGCAATACTGTTCCTGCGTTTCGCTGTAAAGCGGATAAGGAACGATACCGATGGAAACGTCCATATCTTTCATGCCTTCAATAGTCGTGAGGATCTCGGAGAAGAAAAGTGCTTTGCCGCTTGCCACATAGTTGGGAATATCTGCGTAGCTGACGTCTTCAGCGCCTTCGGTCGTAAATACGCTGATCGCTTTTTCGAGTACGTTGCTCCATTCATTCGACTGCGTCGAAGGTTCGAATACGAGTTTGCCGTTCACGTTATTCATGATTTTCATATTCGAGGCTACGTGCATTGCATGGGAAGCGTGCTGCGTGCGGATCCAGCCCATGATGTCGCCATCTTTATAAGTATACGCAGAGTTACCGTTGGTATCTTGTTTAACGCCCTTGATCATTTCCACGAAAATATCCATCGTCCACTTTTTGTCGCGTACGAGCTGATAGATATCATACTGTTGGCAAACTTGATTCTGCGCATAAAGGTCAATGTTATAGAAAAGAGAATAGATAGAACTGGGGCGTGCAAAATCGCCAATGGCGCCGTACATAGCTTTGGTGCCGTTCTTATCAAAGGTATAGGTGCTCACGTATGCCTGATCCCACCAAGGATTTTCAAAATTGATGCCGAGATTATAAAGGTTGTAGTTCTGGTTGTTCGTGTAATATGCGCTTGAAGGATACTGTGTCATATACAGATCGATGGTGTGGATATTACCTGTTATATCTGCATTTACCACTTGTTGAGGAGAAGTACTGATATTAAATTCGATCTTGCAGTTATAAAGCTTTTCCACAAGCGCGTTTCTTTCACGCACTGCTACGGAAATGCTGTCTGTTTCTTCGGTGTAAAAGCTTGTTTCGTTACCCTCGCCAAGAAGACCGATGGTGAAAACCTTGCCGCCGAAGTCCACGTCTTCGTAGCCGGGAAGTTTGGTGTAACCGTCAAAGCCAGAAAGGTCAATGGTGGGATTTTCCGGTGTGGTATCTGCCGTTGTCTCATCAGCAGAAGAAGCTTCCGTTGTTTCCGACGCTGCGGAAGCGGTCGTTGTGTCCGCTGTTGTTGTCTCGGCTGTGGTGGTTTCCGCAGTCGTTGTTTCAGCGGTTGTCGTTGCGGCGGTCGTTGTGTCTGCTGTTGTGGTTGCCGCTGTGGTCGTGGACGCCGTGGTTGTCGGATCCGCAGGGGTTTCTCCGCAGCTTGCAAACGCGATGATCGAAAGCATCAGCGCCGCAGAGAGTAGCATGGATAAAAATCGTTTCATAAAGTGGTCCTCCTATTATTATATTTATTTCTTTTCATAAAACCAAATGTCACCCGATCTTGCTTCGACGGTAACATCAAAGCCTGCGAGTAAGTCTTGACCTGTGACCATTCGTACTTCCTTCGTTTCCGCAGAGGTCAAAACGTATGTGTCATCGGGCTGAAAGCCTTTGGGATAAACGGTGAAGATTGTCTTTTTTGCTGTTACCCCGTTGACAAAATGCAAAAGTCCCTTTCCCGTTTTGGGATCGTGGAACTGCGCCGCATAGAAATCATCGGAAGATCGGCAAACGGGGGTCAGAGAATAATAATCGGTGCCGATCATACACGATGCTGCACGACGCCAGATGGGTTGCATCTCGCGGGCAAGTGCAAAGCCTTCCTCTCCTGCATCATATTCGGTGACGTCTGTGAGCGCAGGTGCCATCGCTACATAATAAGAAAACTTATCGGGCGCATCCTTCGCTTCATAATTGCCGTCATAGATCTGCTTTTCTTCGTTCCACCAATTATAATTATGCGCACGGAAGTAGGGGATCCACTGTAACATATACTGATACTGTTTCAGCTTCAGCGGATGATTGCCGTAGCCCACGTCCGTATAGTGGAGCGGTACGGAGCGTTTCATCGTTTCGATGTCGTTTCGCCGTCCGCCGCCGGCACAGGAGTCGATCAGAAGCCCCGGATTCCTCGCAAGGATCGTATCCCAGAAGCGGTAATAGCCCTGGATATGCAGATTTTCCATCGCGCCGATGCGGTCTTCGGCTTCATTCGGTATCCAGAAGAAGAGGGGATAAAGATTGGAGTCTTGACGGTAGATGTTCACACCGTATTCCTTGATCTTTTGGTCGATCATGTCGATCACAAAATCACAGCATTCAGGATTACCAAGATCAACGAGACAATAGTAATAATCCTTTCCGTCCCGATACCAATGAATGAGCCACTCGGGATGCTCTACCCCAAACTGCGTAAACGTATTGGAGCGCTCGGGTTCAAACCAAAGAAGAAAGTCGATGTTTTCTTTTTTGAGTTTTTCGCTGAGCGGTACAAGTCCCCTCGGATAGCCTTCGGGATTCGGGAACCAGTTGCCAACGGTCATCCAATGATAATCACAGGAATACCATCCGGCATCCAGCCACCAAGCATCGGGATGAATGCCGTTTTGCAAATAAGCATCCACAGCATCGATCTGATTTTCCTCCGTCGTGCCGCAGCACTCGGGGAGTCCATCGATCTGTGTGCGGTGCATAAAGCATTTCGGAGGCAGGAGCTTGCCGTTTTCTCTCGGAAGAATATGAGCAAAATACCAACGTCTCCACGTATTGATGCCGCTTTCTTCATTTCCGTCATACGAAACGAGAACCAGTGACGGCGTTCTCATGGTTTCACCCGGTCGAATCACCATATGGCAGCGCTTTTGTCCGACGGAGATAAAAATGCCGTCTTCCGTTTGACAGAGTTCCGATGTCCAATAGCCTGTCCAACCAATGGCAAGATTTATGCCGCTTTCAGCGAACTGGAGACGAAAATACGGCGAGGCATCCTTGCAGGACATTCCTTCAGGGCGCGGCTCAATCATCATCGTTTCGTGTCCCAAGGGAGAAGAAAACCACTCGAAGCCGTCCTCCTTGCAGGTGTCGCCGTTTCCGTGCCAAAGCGTGGTGTTCGAGCCGTGAAGCATGCCTTCCAAACGGATATCTTCGATCATCGGCGTATCACAAGCGGAACGGTTCGTGAAATATGCCACATATTCAGACGCGTCGAAATCGTGATAGATCTTTTGCTCCACACGGAGTTCAAGCCCCTCGGGACTTGCGCCGACCGTTTCAATCTTCGTCATATTGCAATCAAGGCGCCGGATTTTTTGCGTGGGATTCCAATCGGCAGGGATACCCCGCATACGTTTTCCGCCGTAAAGAAACGTCAATGGAATGTCTTCGGTATTTTGTGGGGAATTTTTCGAATCCAAATAAAAAAGCGTCTTCTCCATATTTTTCTCCATTTCTTATGCAAAGTCAAGTAGATTCTTGACATCGGCGAGTCTTTGTGATATAGTTTTATTATATCATATCAAAAGTTATGAATATATGAATTTTAACGCAATAAACATAACTTTTGTGCCATGTCAGGAGACGCCATGATCTATATTCCCCATTTATCCCCTCTTCTTCCCGCCACAGATCAAATTTTGACAGAGATTCAGTACACTAAGACCTATACCACAGTTAACGACGTGTACCATGATGACGATCATATCCACGATTTTTATGAGATCTATGTCAATCTCAACGGTGACGTTTCTTTCCGTGTGGAAAACCATATCTATCCCATTCGTCGGGGCGATATCATTCTGACACGTCCCAATGAGATTCACCGTTGCATCTACCACAGCGATTGCGTACACGAGCATTTTTGCATTTGGATCGGTAGATTTTCTTCTTTGCCTTTTGCGGGGACACCCTTTGCCGACCAAACGCTTCTGTGTTTTTCTGAGGAGGACAAGGCAAAGCTGATCGAGCATTGCTTTCATTTATATCAATGTACACAGAGCGATTCCTCGCCTTTTTCCTCTGCGCATCATTTTTTTGCGCTTTTGGATCTGATCTGCACCGGCAAACAGACAGCTCCTGCCTTCTCCAATCTGCCCTTGTGCTTCACGGAGATCCTTCTTTATATTTCTCGTCACATTCGTGAATCGAGCTGCAACGTCACACATCTCAGTGAAATGTTTTTCATTTCCCGAAGTCAGCTCAATCGCTATTTTTCTACCTATTTTCAGACAACACCCTCCGCGTATATCGAATCCTGCCGTCTCAGCGAAGCAAAAAAGCTTCTGCAAATCGGCTATAACGTGCAATACACCGCACTTCATTGCGGTTTCACGGATGCCGCTTATTTCGTGATGCGCTTCCGAAAGAAATTCGGCGTCACACCTTTGCAATATCAGAAGCAACAAAAAAATCGTTAAAATGGGATTTTTTCAAACGAAAAGAGGTTTTCAGACATGACAAATTCTATTTTTAATAACTCCGTATACAAACGCTCCCGCTGGGCATACACCTTGGAATGTGCCTTTGAATATTTCATCGCACTGATGGTTTCCGATGCATTTTTGGCGATCCTTTTATCGGAAATGGGAATCAACGATGCCGTGATCGGCGTGATCTCCTCGCTGATCTCGCTGGCGTTTTTGTTTCAGCTCTTTTCCATCTTTGTTGTGCAACACATCAAAAATATTAAGCTCACAGCGATCCCCATTCATTGCGTCAGTCAAATGTTCTTTTTGGTGCTGTATCTTTTGCCGTTTCTGTCCATTCCGTCCGAGCTTCGCGCCGCCATCGTCATTGGTTGCCTGCTGATCGCGTATTTCGGAAATTATCTGGTCACGTCCCTCATTTTTAACTGGGGTAATTCTTATGTCGATCCGAACGGACGCGCAAATTTTGCCGCGACCAAGGAGATCATCTCTCTTCTGTCGGGCATCGTCGTCAGTCTTGTGATGGGTTGGTCTATTGACCGCTTCATCGCGAATGGAAATATCAACGGCGGTTTTCTTTTCATCGCGCTCATGATGCTTCTCATGAATATCGGGGATTTTATTTGTCTGATGCTGATGAAAAATCAGGCGGTGGAAAAGAAATCTCACGAAAAAGCCGAGCCCTTTGGAAAGATCGTTCGAATGCTCTTTTCCAACAAAAGCTTTGTTTATACCATCATCGTACATTCTCTTTGGAATATTTCGGTCTATATGACCGTCGGCTTCATGGGGACCTACAAGACCAAGGAGTTGATGCTTTCTGTCGGGTTGGTGCAAGTCATCAACATTGTCGCTTGTCTTGCACGCGCCGTTTTTTCTAAACCCATTGCGCATTATGCCGACAGACGCTCCTATGCCAAGGGCATCAAGCTCGGTATGATCATCGCAGCGATCGGATATCTTGTCAATATGTTCACAACGCCTTCTCTTTGGTGGCTCGTTATTTTGCATACGCTCCTCTATCACGTTTCCTGCGCGGGAACGAGTCAGAATCTCATCAATCTGACGTACAGTTACGTAGATCGTAAATATTTTGTGCAGGCATCTGCGATCAAATACAGCATCAGTGGACTTTGTGGATTTGCTGCCTCCATGGTCGGAAGCTGTATCCTCGATGCTGTGCAAACGAGTGGTAACTCAATTTTCGGCATGACGGTTTACGGTCAGCAGATCTTATCGCTGATCTCTCTCACCATCACCGTGATCAGTATCATGTTTGTTAAATTCATTATGGAAAAACAAACGATCATCGCGAAATAAAGTTATCGTATTTACACAGCCTAAGATGTAGCGGCAATGCTTAAAATTTCGAAATCTGCAGCGTATCGCGTCATTCGTGAAATCAACGATGAACTGAAAAAAAGAGGGCTACTTCGTCATTGCAGGACGAGTACCCCAAAGCGTTTTCATGAAAAATTGTATTGCTAATACCTCAAAAACCCCGTCTGTATCAGCAGACGGGTTTTTTTGAAAATGCGCGTCAATGTCTTGATTCCAACAAAACTATGTGTTATGATGAAAGGCGAGATGCACATCTCCTCGATTGCCGTTTTGGTGCAAAACGTTCTTACGAAAAATAAGCAGGAAATGCAAGAGATGCTGGACGAAAGCGAGATCATGGAGCAAGATATTGCTGCCGCCAAAAATGAAAGACTCGCTCAAACACAGCAGACCGTTATCAAACGTTCCGTGGATTTCGGAAACACCTTTGACTCGCACACACAGCAAAAGCAACAGCTTGAAAAACCAGACGAGAACACCGCGCAAAAGTTGCTTGGCGAAAACACGGCACTCGAACAAACGGAACTTGAAATCGATACACTTTGATTTTCATATAAAAAGCAAATACTTCCGATCAGCAAAGCTAATCGGAAGTATTTTTCATGGCACGCATAACTATGAAAAAATTTTAATTTGTGATGAAATCGACGAATCGCTGATGAACCTCAGCATACCGTCCCTTCCCGATCGGAACACGAGCACCGCTTTTCAAAACAAATTCATAGCGGCGAATCCACTCGACCTCATGCAGATTGACGACAAAACCTCTGTGGCAAAGAAGAAAATCCGAAGAAGAAAGCTTTTCTGCAGCCTCGCTGATCTTCCATCTGCTTTCAAAAGCTTCTTTTTTCATATTAAATTTTGTACCGCGATCAAATGCTTCCACAAATTGAATATCGGAAAGAGAGATTCTTCGCTCACCGACTTCGGTGGGAAGCAGAATCTCTGCATGAGAGCGCCGTTCGCCGTGACAATAGAGCAATGCTTCCTTCAGTTTCTCCTCACATGGGGGCTCTGCAAGATATCGCGCAGCAGACACCTCATAGCCACGCATTGCCATCTCCAAATTGCGAGAAATAAAGACAATCGCGAGATCCTTTTTCTCTTCTCTGAGTGTTGACGCAAGTGTGATGCCGTCCATGTCACGCATTTCCGTGTCCAAAAGAAGGAGCTGAAACGGCACACCCCGTCGGATATCCGCAAGGAGTGCCAATCCCGACGCATATTCAGAAAGCTGATACGGAATCTTCGCTTCCTCAAGCAGTTTCGCGGTCATCTTCGCGATTTTTTGACGATCTTCTCTGTGATCATCACAAACGGCAATTTGCCATGAAATTCCCCCCACGGGTAGCCCTCCTTCCTGCATGAAACGAGAATTTTATCTGATACTAAATTATACACCATTTGCCAAAGAAAATCTACTCTTTCCAAAGAAAAAACCACCGAGCTCGGTGGTTTTTCTCTCAAATGATCATAGGAGGAGATCATTTTGTAAAATCATGTTCTGCGGCCACATTGCCATTTTCATCGTAATCAATTTGCTTCGTTGTGCCACCGCCGCCATCTTCGTCATACGCAAAAAAGTATTCGCAATAAATGATGTCATTGGCATAGATCGTCTGATGAATAATATTGCCATTATCATCATGTTCATATACGTAACGATAGATGGTTTTCACCGCGCCCGATGCATCATAAACGATCATACGAAGCGCTTCCAGATTTTCGTTATATTCGAAAGTTTCCTTGGTGCCGTCCTCATTATAGGTCGTGCTGCTCGCTAAATAAACTGCAGCAAATTCACTATTTTCTACATAAAGAAATTGCTCTTCCATATCAAGCACACCGTCAAAATAGGTCTTCATATTTTTGATGTTGCCATCTTCATAATATTCACATTCGGATTTCTGTTCAAAGAACATATTCCCATTTTCATCATAGTCGCGCATCAAAATCATCGTGCCTTGTTCATCATAAGCACAAAGCGAGCCGGAACCATCTTCATTTTTGTAAATGGCTACACCACAAACAACACACATATTGTCATCGTCAAGATCATGCTTTTGATAATTTTCACGTTCTCCGCAGTCCGAACAATCATTCCAATGTCCTTCCAGATCATAAAGAACAGGACTATTTTCATCAATGTGGCTTACTCCACAGCTTACAAAAAGGAGCGCCATCACAAGACAAATAAAAATTAAATAAGTTTTTTTCATTATAAATCTCCATTCCGCCGCTGGCGGCGGCACAAATAAAATTCGAAATTGCATGACCGCAATTTTTGCGGCAAAATGGGTTTGGGTCCCATTTTGAATGCAATTTGATAGCGTGATCACTGCATTTACCGATCGAATCAAGCTTCTTTCACGCTATTCTCCTCGTTATGGGTGGAAAAATTGATTATATTCTTGGTTGGTCATGCGAATCGTAAACGAAGCACTTTCACCCACGGCGCGAACGGAGAAGTTGCCCGTGATATTTTCAAAAGTATGCTCCAACGGATCGTCGGGTGTCAATCTGGCAAGGATCTTTCCTTCGTTCACAACGATCAAAACGAAATTGCCTTCTTTGACGGTAAATTCCGTGAAATCCAACGAAACGACGTTATTGTTACCAATGTAATTATTATAAAAGATCTCGTGAACACCTGTAAATTTCTTGGAATGAAATTTAACGCCTTTAGTGCTTTCCGTTTTGGTAAAACCTCGGGAACCATAGTTCATATTGACCATATCCATATCGGTGATCGTCACAATGGAAATATCCTCTGCGCCATTTGTGTCTTCCACGTGATCAATTCCTGTAGAAAAGCCCCAAATCAAAACACCAACGAAAATGATCAGAAAGATCGGAAACATAATGATGCTTTTGATGTTGTTCGCTCTTCTGCCGAGTCTGATTCGAATCATCACTGACCTCCTTATCAATTATCGCCAAAACTAATATTGATACCGTCCCCTTTGGAGGAGGAGCCGCCGAGATAGCGCGCCAGAACCTCTGCTGTGTGGTAGATCGGCATGGACTGAATGTAGACCTTACCGGGGCCCGTTACGCGAGTATGGAACAAGCCCTCGCCGCCGAACAATGCGTTCTTAAATCCCTTGACGGATTGAATTTCCATCGTGCAGCTTTCGCTCATCGCCGCGAGGTATCCCGTGTCAAGCACGATGCTCTCGCCCGAACGAAGCTCGTATTCTTCACAATGACCGTCAATCTCAAGGAACACCGTTCCGTTTCCGGTGATCTTCTGCATGATAAAGCCTTCGCCACCGAAAAAACCTGCGCCAAGCTTTCTTTGAAAATAGATAGAAAGGTCAAGCCCCTTTTCCATCGCAAGAAATCCGCCCTTCTGAACGATGATGCCGTTGCCGGGAGTAAGCTCCAAGGGAATGATCGAACCGGGGAAGCTGGACGCGAAAGCGATCATACCGCTACCACCGTTCGGGGTAAATTCATTGATAAACATCGAGTCGCCCGAAAAAAGTCTGCCAAATGCTTTTTTCAGACCGCCGCCCGTGTTGGTCTTCATTTCTATATTGGGACTCATCCAGCTCATAGAACCTTTTTCTGTGCAAAGCGTCTGTCCTGTCGTGGGATAGCAGACAACAACCGGCAAACTGCCGCCTTTAATTTCATAATTAATCATGTTATATTCTCCTTTATCGTTTATAATTCGTCTTTCTCCGGAATTTCTCTTATGGGAGCGGTCATCGTTTTTTGCGAGGATCCTTTGTTCACAGAACCGCGTTCCTGACGTTCGGTCGGAATCTGTCGGCTGAGGTCCAGATGCTTTTTGATGGCGGCTTGCGCGTCTTCATAATCGCGAGCTTCCTGCGTTTGCTGTGCTTTCACAAGGGTATCCAGAATTTGCTTTTGGATAGCTTGCGCGTCTTCATAATCGCGGGCTCCTTGCGTTTGCAGCGCTTTCACAAGGGTATCCAGATTTTGCTTTTGGATAGCTTGCGCGTCTTCATAATCGCGGGCGCCTTGCGTTTGCAACGCTTTCACAAGGGTATCCAGATTTTGCTTTTGGATAGCTTGTGCGTCTTCATAATCGCGGCTTTCCTGCGTTAGCGGTGTTTTCGCGAGGGTATCCAGATGTTGCTGACGCTCGTAGCTTTCCGCAAAGCGCTCCATCTCTTCAACCCAAGCGCCGCCTTTGATAAGAGAACCATTCGCTTTGGCGTCGTAATACTGATTGATCTTTTCGGTGTATTTCGTACCCTGCTCTTTTTGTTCTCTACAGAATTTAGCGTAGTTTTCTTTTTCGGCAGCTTCGAATTTTTTCATTTCGCTTCTTCTGTGCGCCCAGCGCTTAAAGGGATTGCGGCTATAAGATTTATCCGCTTTCAACTCCTGTTTTTTATTACGCAGATCGACTTCCATTTTTGTTTTGGCGTCTTTGATCGCATCTTCTCTTCCTGCATTTTCCGCCTCCATGGCTTCCACGATCGGCGCCATGCGGTTCAGTACGGTGAGCGGTCTATTGAATTCGCGCGCCGATCTTTCCGGATCCACGAGTTTGATACCTCCCTCAAATGCATCCAAACAGGTGAGGATCAGATCTTCATTAAAGAACATCAAACTCTCAAGCCCAAGTTCCGAGGCAACTTTCGCGCCATCATAGTATATCATCGCGTTGACCGCGATCCCATACGATGCAGGGAGTTTTTTGATCCTATCTATAAAATCCGCATACTTAATGGGCTCGTTTTCTTTCATTTGCTTAAATAGAGGCAAGGAATCTAATTTTTCTTGATCAAAACGATCACCGATGATGTTGGGATCATATGTTTTCGTCATAGCAAAATTCTCCTTTAAGATCATTTCTTCTTACGCTTTTATTTTAGCAAAAAAAACGTCAAATGACAAGTAGTCAAAGCCTTTCTTCACACTTCTTCACAAATGGGAACAAATGCAAAAAAGAGCGATCACGACATGCGTGATCACTCTTTTTGACCGTATTTTTAATCCAAAATGTTTTTGTTTTTTTCATTTTGCACCGTGCGCACGGGAGCATCCTTTTCGCACGTTCTGTTCTTGTTTTTTCCGTGATTTGTGATATGCGCGCTCAGATCGAGTTGTCTTCCCGCAGGCTGTATCTCGGTGCGGTTCGCCTCTCTCCTCGCCTCATGACACATGCGAAAATCTCCGGAACCGATCTGTATGCGGCGATTATTCGCCACGTCGGGATAAGGATTCCCCATCTTTTTTAAGCGTTTTTCATAGTCCTTCTGCATGGTGTCGCGAATCTTGTCAGCCTTTTTGTTGAGATCCTTTTGCGCTTTGTCTGCTTTTTTGAGCGCTTTTTGATCCGCTTTTGTGAATGCTCTCGGATCGTTCGCTCTCTTTTGGCGAAGAATCTTGCTTTGATGCTTGGCGTCGTAAAGATCCAGTCTTACTTTATCCAGTTTCTCATTCTCTTTTTCCCAAAGCGCGGATTCCTTTTCGAGATACTCTGCCTTCGCGGCATCTTTCTCGCGCAAATCTTTGATATATGCCGCAAAAGCTTCCTTATCTGCGCGTTTGTTTTTCAGATAATTCATTTTATCGTAGTCAACGTTTTCAGAGTGGATCTCTTCCGTGTCGCGCTGAATTTCAGCGTCCAAGCGATACGCCATCGCGCCTTCCACATCTTTTACGGGATACCGGTCTTCGATCAAGTGATAGAACAAGTGCATATCGCGAATTTGATCATCGCTTGCCATTCGATTCAGAGCATTCCCTATGTTTTCGCTCACGTCCAGATATTCTGACGGTTGTTTTTTCTCTTCCTTCGGTGCAAGAAGCGCGTTGGAAAGCATCTCAAAGTATACGCCGGGAACTTCTACCAAGTAACTCTGGAGTGTCTCTCTTTCTGATTTTATGTAATCCGTTCTCTTACTATTATGTGGATCGATCAATTTGATATACCAG
Source organism: uncultured Lachnospiraceae bacterium (assembly GCA_964466625.1). Classification (GTDB taxonomy): domain Bacteria; phylum Bacillota; class Clostridia; order Oscillospirales; family CAG-272; genus QALR01. The sequence goes on from CAYXQF010000003.1 coordinate 29,810, forward strand.
TTCGTGATCAGCGCGATCTCGCTCTCTGTCAATTTCTGGTCTATAACATCATTCATGGTTCTGGGCATCTTCAAATCCTCCTATCATTCATTCTGTTCATACGATGGGATCTCTATATCCCTCATCTCTAATCTCAGCATATCTGCCACCTCCTGCGGTCATGCTGTTCTTTGTATTCATTGTAGCAAAAAAAGAGGAAAATGACAAGTACCCTCACCTTTTCTTCACACTTCTTCACAAATGAGAAAGCGACAAAAATACCCTTGCGCAAAAATGCGCAAGGGTGCTTTCTCAAAGATCTGCTTCGAGTTCTTCCTGTTGTTTCTGCCGTATCGTTTTTTCTGCCGAAAGCGCCACTTCCCTTTGCGGTGTCGCAAGGGTTTTTTCGGGCGCTTTGGTGGTGCTGGGGATCGAACCTTCGGGGAAAACGACGGGTGTTCTTTTGATCTCCGTTGCCGCAGGCTTCTTGGTTTCTTCGGGTTTCTTGATTTCTTCGGGTTTCTTAATTTCTTCGGGCTTCTTGGTTTCTTCCGCCTTCTGAACTTCCGCAGACTTTTGAAGCTCCTCTGTCTTTTCCGCCTGCTTGGTGGGCGGTGTAGGCAAAGGCTTCGAAGGAGTCTTCTGCTTTTGCTCTTTTGTGGGATTTGTGACGTCTGCACGCACGATGACCTGCTTCGCTTTCTCTGAAAGTCCCGGCGTTTCACGAAGTGTTTCTTCCTTGGTGGCAAGCGGCATAAAACCGAGCTGTCCCGCGCGGATCTGCTCACAGCGCATCGCCGTATGTTCGGGGAAAGGGTTACCGATCTCTTTTGTGCGCGCAACCGTATCGCGGATCATCTTCTCGCGAAGTGCCTTCAATGCTTTTCCCTTGTCAAGCGCCACACGGGCAAGAGCCTTCAGCTGTGCTTTATCTGCTTTGGAAATGGGTGCTTTGGTGGCTTTAGGCGCTTGCGCTGTCGGTGCGCTTTTTTCTTCTTCAGAAAGAGATGCTTGCGGCGTTTCCGTCTGCTTCAGCGCCTTATACTGTGCATACGCTTCTCGATAAGCGATGCTTGCCGCGCCGAGTTGCTCGTTTTCTTTGGAATAGGATAGCTCTCTGTCCGTCAAAAAATCGCGTTTGGCATCTTCTTGATGTTGCTTATACTTTTCCGCGCCATAGATCTGCGCGGTTTCGCTTTGCGTAGCAAGCGGCATGAGTTGTGTTTGACCTGTCGAGATTTGACTGATACGCATCACCGTATGCTCAGGAAAAGGATTTCCTTCATTTCTCAGGCGCACAGCGGTGTCAACGAGAAGTTCTTTTTGCACTTTTCTGAGCGCTGCCGTCTTTTGAGCGAAATCCTTCTCCGCTTTTTTCAGTTGTTTTTCATCTTTTGCGGAAAAATCACGGCCCAAAAGCTCTTTCTTTCGCCGCAGATCTTCCAGCTTCTGTCTTGCGGTTTGCTGAGGATCTATTTTTCTGCGAAGCTTTTTATTTTCACTCTCGTAAATTTTACGTTTGCCTTTTACAAGATCGAGTTTCGCTTTCTCACGGCGCATTTTCTGCTTTGCTTCCGATTTTTCTTGCTTTTGCTCCTTAGTAGCACCAATGCGAGGCGTTCTTTGACGTATCTCCTTATATTCTTTTTCCGCGTCCTTTTGTGCTTGTTTTTGACGTGTCAAAAACGTATCGACACCTTTTTCACCGATCGCTTTATCCTGATGGAATTTTTCACGCGAGGTTCTCAAGGCTTCCGCACGCTGAGCACTTTCGCTTTCGACAATTTGCGGAAGACGCGCCTTATGATACGCAAGGCTCCGCTCGGAAAGACCTTCTTTCAGCTTGATATTCCCTTCTGCAAGATTAGCAAGAATATTCATGACGCTCTTGGCTTCCTTGGGTGTCAGAGGTTCTCCCGGTGCTTTTGCGGCAAATCGGAAAAACTTTTCATAAGCGTCATCGGTCATCTCGATGTAATTGCGCGGATCTTCGCGAACACCACCCACGCCGATCACGGATTTTTCCAAAAATTCATAATATTCCGCGGGGATTTTTTCATAGGTGTTCACAAAACGCCTGGAAAGATCTGCTTTCTCGTCTGATCCCGAAAACGTGATCACCTCTGTTGCAAAAGAATGGAACGTCGGCTGGTCATATCGTTTGCCGATGACGTCAACAATCGCGCGATCATGCAAAAACACTTTTGAGAATTCCTCATCGGAAAGGAAATATTTTTGGTCTGCATCTTCTTTGATCGCCTCGTCAGCCTTTTCTTCTTTTGCAGGCGGTGCCATATCCATCACGGGCGGTGCGACTTCTTCTTTCTCCTCTTTTTCCTCTTCGATCGCTTCTTCACGGCGAATGAGATCGTATTCACCCTCAGCGAGCTTATTCAAAAAGGAAATGATATTTGTCACATTCCGCTCACCGAGCGTTTTGTCATCTTCGGAAAGAAGCTCCGTATCCACCTGAAAATAGGCAGAAATATCTTCCGTTTTGCCGTCTTTGCCGATCAAAATGCCTTCGATCGCTTCCAAATATTTTGTATCAATTTTATGCAATGCTTCTTCCGCAAGCTCACGGATCTCTGTTTCTGTGAAATCATCATTTGCGAGCTGTCGGAAAAGCAAATCAAATTGTTCTTTGTTATAATTCGTTCCGATTTTTGGCATAAGAAAATCCTCCTTGCACCATACTGTTCTGACTACATTATAACAAAACGGGAGGAAAATCTCAATCCCCTCACCTGATTCTTCACATTTCTTCACACTTAAAAACCGCCGATTTTCATCGACGGTTTTCGGAAATCTTTATGGATTTTCGTTTTCAAAAACATCACGGACGTGATCCGATGCGACAACGGAAATGCCAAGTCGGGAAATCGGTCCCGTGATCATAAAGGCACTGCCGCGATCGTTATTGATGATATCCTGCTGTTCGGTTTCGTTGATCTCGCCCGCCTTTTCATAAAGCGCGCAAAGATCCGCCATATCGTTGGGAGCCAAAGCAAAGATCATGGAATACTGGCAAGCATTGATGATCGCCGTAGATTTTCTTGCGATCTCGGGGCTGCCCACGAAGTCCTTGATATTCTGCGTGATAACGATCTGCATACCGTTGTATTTACGGATACGTTTCGCAAGCTGGAACATAAAGTCCAGCGCAATGGGATATTTCGTATCGATGAAAACGTGTGCTTCATCAATGACGATGATGATCTTTCTGTCTGTGCCGTATTTCAAGTTGAAATCACGGTTTTTAATGATCTCATTATCAAGCCATTTCAAAACGAGAAGCATCTGTGCATTGGCGATGGTGTTATTTTTATTGGCAAGCAAGCTTTGGAAATTGAACACTGCAAAATTTTCCTTGACGGAAAGGCTATTTTCGCCGTTCCAAAGGTTGGCGTTTCTGCCGTCACCTGCGAATTTTGCAACGTAGTTGTCAAGAATTCGGAGATTCGCAATGTCATATTCCGCTTTTGCTTCCGCCTGACGTTCCTTGATCAGCGCGTAAAGATCATCAAAGGTAGGATAATCCTTCGGCGCAAGCTTTGTCAGATCCGTATGGCGTGTGATTCCCATTTTATGATAGAGGGAAAGAACGATGTTATTGAGATATTCCAAAGCATCGGAAGAAATACCGACAAGGATCTGCTTGAAAAATTCCTCCAGGAACTGCAGATGCACAGAGAAATTGGCATTCACGCCGTCTGCGGCTTCGTCCGCTTCCAGCGTTGTGATGATATGGAAGGGATTCAGACGTCCTTCCTTTGCGGTGCCGACGTCCAGAACCTTACCGTTCAAGTTGCGCGCAAGTGTCGTATATTCATTTTCGGGGTCGAGAATAAATATCTTACTATTCTCTGCCGCAAGATGCGTGAGAAGCGTTTTCGTAGCAAAGGATTTGCCGCTACCCGATTTACCCATGATAACCATATTGGAGTTAACTCTTTCGTTATTTCTTTTGAAAAAGTCTACGATCACAGGGAAACCGTTGGAATGACCGAGCAGAACGCCCTTGTTATCCATCACATAATTCAAAACGAACGGGAACACTGCCGCGATCGAGCTTGCGTGAATGGAGCGATAATGCTCCGCAAGGCTATCATAAGGAGAAGGCATTGCCGCGGCAAACGCGCGAAGCTGTTTTGCGCTGTTTTCACTGGTTTTGAAACCGCCTTCCGCAAGCATACTGCGCACACGCTTGCGAAGACTTTCTTTGGAATTTGCTTCATCGCCGAAGATCGCGATGTGGATATTAACCTCATAGAGCGTTTCGTTGTCATTTTGAAGCATTGCCAAAAGCTCAACGAGTGTATCGATGTGTGTTTGCTGGTCGATGATATCCGATGCCTTGAACGCGCTGAAGTTCTTTGCGAGAAGCTCTTGCAAAGCTTTATCAATGCGGCGCACCGCTTTGGATTTTTCGATCGGAATGATATTCATCGTTACCTTCGTGCCGGGAATATTAAAGATCTGATAACCCCATGCGTTTTTCACGGAAAGCGGATAGTCACGCACGGAATACAGATGGCAGACTTTACCGTCGATATAGGATTTATTCAGACGGAATTCCACCGTTTCCGGCATGATATAATTCATGTATTCATCGGGTTCATAATAGTCGATCTCGCGTTCATCGAAATCTTGCGTATAATTATATTTCAAAAAGACCGCAAGCTCTTTATCGTTCAAACGATGACATTCCATCGTCTTTTCCGTAAATTTGGTGATCGCGGTATTGAGAATTTCCGAGATCGTAGCGGGATTGGTATCATAAACCACGAAATAATAAGCCGATTTATAAACCACGGAATTGGTGTTCAGTTCTTCAAGGATCGCCGCGCGGTCATCAATGATATGCTTTCTCGACGTGGTTTCCTCATAAGCGATACCGCCGGATTCCATCGTTTTATCAATATCGTACTTTTTATTTTTTTCCTGCACGATATAGTCGTCAAGCATGATCGGTCGATCGATCTTCACAAGAGAGGCACGCGTCTTTCCCGTCACGCCCTTGATCACGTTGGCAAAGACCTTGTCGATCAATTCGTTTTGCTTATATTCGGAAAGAAGACGGAATTCCTTCGGGGAGATCTCCAAAACCCCTGCGACGTACTCATCGTATTCGATGAGCCCATCACGGATTCCTTTATAAGGAAAGAGCACGGACATATCGTCCTTGGAATTTCCCGTATTTTTCTTGAATTTTTTGTTGCTGACAGAATAAACGAGCCAGCTTCCCATCTGCACGTAAAGCTTTTCTCCATCGACGGGAAGATAAAGACAAACGAAAACACCAAGCACGACTGCCATGATGAGATACTGCATTCTGCCGAAATTCGCGAAGAGCAAAAGAAGCTCAATACCGATACCGATCACACCGATGATCAGATCCACTAAGCTGACGTTACGGTAAAATTCAACCTTTACCTTTGTTTTCTTTGGTATGATCCTCATGAACCTTTACCGTCCTTTCCTGTTGCTCTTCCCTGGATCGCGCCGCTGACTTTACCCTGCATATGCTGGTTCATCGGCTTCGCCGTCTGCTGAGGCGATTCGCCTTTTGCCGCACTGACAACGCCGGGCTGTCTGCCGCTCAAAGCTTCTGCAACAGAAGGCTTCTTCTTTTCCTCATTTGTCTGCGGTGCCGAGGCTGCCTGCGGCTTTTCTGTCTGCCGCTGACTGTCAGAGGCAGGTTTTTGATAAGCGGGATTGAAGGTTCTCGTATTTTTGAGAACACTTTCGAGTTTGCTTTGCGAAGTGCCGCCTGCCGCACCTGCGTTACCGGCAGCGCCGGCAACACCTGCTTTTCCGGCTGCCCCCGGCGCACCGGCAGATTTTTCTTTCGGTGCTGAGGCTTTCAATTTTTCAGAATATTTCTGTCTTGCCGCTTCACCCTTAACAGCACGCTTTGCTTCGCTGTTTCTGTGAATGGCGGCTGATGCGTCTTTTTTCAAATGCTGGATCGGCATACCGGCAAGGTTGGCAAGCTTGCCGACCGTGTGTCCTGCCACAAAGCCTGCCACAGAACGAATACCTGCGTTTGCTGCCTGATTTTCCATTTTGTCAGCCGTACCTGCGCCTTGGTTGACAAGGTTGCCTGCCAGAACCGTCCCTTTTCGGCAAGCAAAGGCGCCGCCGATGATAAAGGCAACTCTTGCAAGTTGATTCAAAAAGCTATTGTTGAAAAATTCCACTTCCTGAATCGTATGGACAAGCAACATAAAGATATTGATGGAAAGCAGTGAACCGTATGCAATCAAATATTTATTGATCACCTGATCACGCCAAAGCTTAAAGCGCGCACCTTCATCAAGAGGTGTCGTGCTCATGGAAAGGGGCGAAACGATAAAGAGGAAAACGATGCCCACCACACGTTCCACAAAGCTGAAAAGTGAAAGCGCGATCAAAATCAAAACCACGATGCCGCTGAGATAACCGATGAGGTAGTCCATAGACTCCAAATCAAAATATCTCTCTACGTCACCGGTGCTGAAATAATCATAGCCGTCAGCGCCTCGAATAAACTGATTCAAGACCTGTGTTTTGTTTCCGTCACCGTCCCACGCGCCGTCTGCGGCTGCCGCAAACAGCATACCGCCAAGACTGGTATTACCCACAGAGGTCGCATCGTAAATAGAAGTCATGACCGTGGAAACGACAACGACGCCAAGCGACATGATAGCGGGAACGAGGAGAAAATACAAGAGCGTTTTCGCGGAATCCAGGCAGATCTGAATCGCGCTTTTACCTTCGCCAAGTCTGCCCATGGAGCGGAATACGCTATACGCTGTAAAGATAAAAAGCAGGATAAAACCGATGACAAGAACTGCCTCGAAAGCGCCTACGACAAAATCATTCGTGATAAAATAATATACAAGATCTTGCTTTTCCCCATCAATCGCAACTGGTTCAATACCACAAAGCATGCCTGCGATATCAATCAGAAAGTCGATGCAGAAAAAAAGCGACTTCATCAGATTAAATAATAATTGCCAAAACCAATTAAACATTCAGATCTTACCCCTCCTTCCCTCAATTTTTCTCTACATTGGTAATATAAAACAAAAGATAGTTAAACGTAAACGGAACCGACGGCTCAGGTGTTTGAGCACCGCAAGTACAGCGGTTCTCTATGATGCGAACGACGATATATTGCCCCGCATGAACAGTCTGTTCTTCCTCGAACGCAAGATGCGTAGAGTCCCATTCCGTTTCGATCGAAAAAGTATCCGCATGATAGCTATCCAGATCGCCAAAGACATCTTCTTCGGTCAGCTCCGGATCCGACGGATTCTCACCATCATCGGGAGGTATCGTTTCTTCGTTTCCGCCGACACTGTCCGGCAGTTCATTGGAAACGTAAAATTCAAAGCTTAAACTCGCAGGCTTTTCCTCCGTGTGAAGGAAAAAAGCAAATTCGCCCACCGTCAAGGTATAACCGTCTGCGACTTCAAAAGCGATCAGACGGTAATCATCGTAATCCACGACGTCTTTCATCGTGCTGCTGTTTTCAAGCTCTATCGCCTCATAAAAGGTAGACATTTTCTCTTCGGTCTTTCCGTCCGGGGACATTAAGATCACGGAAGAAAAATAGTCCAAATAATCCTCCTCCACCCCTCCTGCGCCGAGATCGGCGCAGGAAGTGAAAAGAGGAAGTATCATAAGCAATAAGATCAGTATTTTTTTAACTGCCTTCATCAGTCAAAGAACCATGCGGTCCAGCTTTCGGAGTCATAGCCGAGGTAATCCATGAAAGCTTCAAGACCAAACTGAAGCATGACGATCAAGATGAAGATGAGGACAAAGCCGATGATCGCGTTTTTGAGCGCACCCTTTGCTTTTTCATGTTCCTGCGGATCTTCTGCTTTTGCGTATTTCACGCCGAGTACGATGCACCAGATCGAGCCGATGGAGCCGACAAGACCGAGCATAACGGGAAGCAATACAGCAACTAAGTTGTGGATAGGTTCTACAATGGAAGCAACGTCAATATTACCCATAAAAATCTCCTTTTCAAATCAATCAAATTGTTGTTGGGTGGTGTATGTTTGTGTTTTTTATTTCACTTTCGCCTTACTGCTGACAATCAGGAAAATGAATCCGCTTGCGCCGACAAGGGAAAGCAACATAAGAATGATAATGTTGGAAGCCGCGTTGCTTGTGAATTCTCTTGTGAATTCATATTCAACGGTATTTCCGGCTTCGTCGGAAACCACGATTCTGTAATTTCCGGGTTCGCTGATAAACGGAGGGTTATCAACGTCTTTTGTCGCCGTTTTGGAGTAGACAAGCTCTTGACCGCGGTAAACATCCACGTGGTCACCTTTCAGAAGGCCCATGATCGTAACATCGTTTCTTGTCGTACCGCCGTGGTCTACACCTTCCAAGGTCACGTCCGGCGGTGTGTGGTCAATGGATACGCCAAATCCGTAAACGGTGCCGCTCAAAAGATCCTTCAGCTCGATATCGTACGCGCCGCTCTGATTCAAAGAGACCTTTTGTGCGCCGGTTTCGTCGGTGGAAATTTGACTCACATAAGAGAGTCTGTCTGCACCGTCGACCAGCCAAACGCCCGAAATGGCAAAACCGGGAAGAACTGTGTAGTCAAGACTGGTGATCGCATGCGTGAAGATCGCAAATTCGACCTTCGAGGTGTTGCCGATGACATCGGCAAGCTCGATCTCATACACACCGTGATCACGGAAGACAAGATCGCTCGTTTCCAAGATCTCGCCGTCCTTTTTCACGGAAACCACCTTCAGCGTTTCTCCATCACCGGAGATCGTGATGATCTCATTGGTCGCGATGCCGTTCGGCACGCGGTTGTGACCGATGATGATCTTGTAGCTCACGGCGGTGTCCACGATGATCGTTTTCGAAGTGCTGTTGCCTGCAAAGTCGAAGAACGTGAGTACGTATTTACCGTTTTCACTGAGAAGCTGATCTTTTTCGTAGACAGTTGTCATCGAGCCAAGCGAATAACGCGCCGAAATCTGAGGATCTGTCCACGTGTAGCCGAACGAGCCTTTGACAAATCGCTCGTCGCCAACGCTGATCATCTCCACGCCATCAAGCAAGAAAGCTTCGATGACCCGTTTTTGCAGATGAACGGTAAAACGGTATTTGTTTCCGTATTCGTCCATATAGTCGATCTCGTGCGTTTCATATCCTTCCGCGAATGCGGGCGGGAATGTCAAGATGTATTCGCCGTCTACGATAGATACCTTCTCGCCGTCCACCTTGAGAACAGCGGCTTCTCCGCTGTCACCGATGATGACAGAGCGGTTGGACCATGCGCCTTTGGCGAGAACCTGCTCCATCGCGAGCAGCTCAGGCGTTGCACTGCTTTCGGTGAGTCGGGAAACAGTGATCTGTCCGCCGTCCGAAATACGAACGGTTCGTGTCACGCTGTTGCCGTATTCATCGGCAAATACGATCTCATAAGCGCCGTTGCCTTCTTTACCGATGCAGCCAAGGAAATCTTCTTCCTTGTATTCTGCAGGGTTCGGAATGAGAAGATTATAAAGAATATGTTTTACAGAGGTTTCACCGTTTTGTGTCACACGGTAATAGATGTAGCGGATATCGTCACTAACGAAGCGAGCGTAATCCACGTTGACCTTACCGTTGGTATACATCTTATCCCGATAAGGCGCTTCTTCGTTGAAGCCCGTCAAGTAATTGTTATACGTAATCTCCGTCGGCGCCTTCAAGGATACGGTGAACGTCAAAACGTTGCCGCAACCGTCGTCCACGAGGATCTTGTATTCACCGACTTCGCTCACGGTGAACGTGAAGTACCGTTTGGAAGCTTTGGCGTCAGGCGTAAACGCTACGCCGTCCTTTTGCGCTGTCACGGTGCAAGTGTCTTTTTCCGCCCAGATCGTAAACTGTACGGAATGATTGCTCTTTGCTGTGAAGCTGCCGCTTTTATCCACGGTGTATTCCACCGTTTCCAGATTGTCATAGAAAATCTTCACGACGGCTTCAAAGCCAAATCCGATGCGAAGAAAAACGATCTGCGTATTGCCGTAAACGTCCTCTGTCACGATCTTATAATAGCCTTCGTCCTTCATTTCGGAAATGTTCTGACCTTCACCGAACAAGATGTTTTCCGTCTTGCGGTAAAAATCAAAGGTTTCCTTTTCGGAATAATATACGGAAATCTTTACGACCGCTTCCGTGATGCTCGGTTCATAGATCGTCACCGCGCTCTTGGCACCCGTATAGACCTCTTCGTTTTGGGTGTTTGTTTCGATCAGCTCGCCCGTTTCCTTTTCCACGAAACGAACGACCGTCGCACGGTTGGAGCGTTCAAACTGAATGATGACGGGAGAAGTATTTTCAAGATCCGTCACACGGATCTGCCAGAATTCAAAGCCGTCTGTCGGCTTCGGAAACATCAGCGTCAGTTTGCCGTCCTTGATTTCGTAATTTATCACGAAATCGTGCGTAACGTTTGCAAACAGCTCGCCTGCTGCCGCATTCACCGTTTGCAAGAGCTTGTAGCTTCTGCCATTCAGATAATAAAGCTCCAAGCCTTCGGCGTGATACTGTATCTGATAGATCCCACTTCCTGCTTCATTTTGATACAGGAACGCGACCGTCGCGTATTCTGTAAGGACGAGTTTTATGTCCTTGCTCGTATACTGCGTGTCAGCGAATTCGCCGTCATAGATCAAAGACAGAGGGTTTTCGCTGTATTCCGTCTTTTCGCCGTCGATATAATAGGAAAGACCGATATCACTCGCGATATTGAACGTCATCGAAGTGGAATTATTCAAAATATCCGTTACGGTAACGGTATATTTACCAAATCCGCTGACGGTCATGGAGCGAAGCAAGAGCTGTCCTTGTGTCAAGGGAATGACCTTGCCATCTCTTGTGATCGTGACGTTTCGGATCTCATTGGCATCGTCCCAAGTGATGGTCACGTGACGGCAGTTAAGTGTCTGACCGTTTTCCACGGGAATGGTTACGGCACTTTTTTCTGCGAACAAGACGTTCGCTATGCCATTTTGCTCATTCCACGTGTATTCCTGCGTGATCGCTTTCGCAAATACATCCGGAGGTGTCTTGTCTTGCGCGCAGGTCACAATAATATAGGTGGAAGGATCTTTTTTGTGGGCAATCTTGATCGTCCATGCACTGCTGTTATCAATGATGCGCACATACTGCGAACCAGAGCGAGTATGTTTGAGTGTCGGATTACCGAAGATCACGGTAAATTCGTATTCCGCATCGGCATCGTATTTGAGACGGATCTCCGACGATGCAGTGACCTGATACGCATTGTTGCCGAGGCTCACGACGTAAGCGGAGCCGTTGACATCGCTGCCCATCGGAACGTAATCGCCATTTTCATCCTTGCATTGGAATTCCACGACGGGAAGCGATCTTTGGAATTCAAAGGTTTCCGAATAGGTATTGCCGTAAATGTCGGCAAGCTCAATGGTATATTTACCACTCTCATAAAGTGTGAGCGTCGACGAATACTCAATATCCATCAGAACGCTGTCTTTATAAAGCTTGAAGCCACCGATCGCGATCTCGTCTGCACTGCGGTTTACCGTCAAGATCAAAGCTTCATCGTCCTTGACCGTTGCCGTTGCGTAAAGATCACTTTCATTGGCACGGATCGTGATGCTTGCAAAGTTACCAAGACGGTCATAAAGATAAACGATCACGGTGTCTTCCGTCAGTTTCAGTCCGCCGGAAGCTTTCAGCTCCTTGGCAGTCATAAAAGCAATGACTTTACCCGAGGTGCTGGTCACATAAAGATACGCGTGTTCATCGTATTCGGGGGTATATCCGCCGGCTGTGGTCACAAACTCAAGAAGTGTAACAGAGCCTGCGCGAATGGTGGAGCCGCTGACGAAGCGGTCGAGATAGCCCGACTGCGTTTTTCCGCTCTGCGTATATTCATAGCGGAGTGTCGGTGCGTAAAAGTCTGCGTAAACGAAGAATTTTCGGCTACCATTTCCGTCAAACTCGATAAATTCGTAAACGCCTGTTTTCGAAACAAGATCGCGGAGTTTTACGGATCTTCCCTTTTCCACGATCACTTCCGTATATTCACCCACGTTGCCACGACCGTTATATTCACGATAGAAGAGCACAGTGCGTCCGCTATCGGAAGTGAAGGTGTAGTTCGCAAGAAGATACGCCTCGTCGATTTCACTGTAGCCGTGAATGTTCGAGATCGTTGTGCTATAAATTTCCGTGTCACCCTTATAGGTGATCTCTTTGGAAAACGAACCTTGATAGGTAAGGTCTTCATCAAATACGGCGTCCTTCTGATATTTCGGTTCGCCGTTTCCGTCTACCTCGCCTGTATTTGCCGTGAGATAGAGCCATTCGCCGTTATCGTAATTACTGATCGACTTTGCATGCTGTTTCAGCGCATCGCCGATGAGAAGGCTCATCACTTGATCATAATCAAGAGAAGTTTCTTGCTGGTTGCTGTAATAATAGTAAGCGTAATCCTGCGCGTTGGGTGTCTGCGAGGTGTCCCAAACGGTATTTTTGTATCGGATCCAAGTCTGCCCCGTTGCCGCTGTGGCGGTTTCACCAATGGCTTTCTTGAAGTGAGCCGACATACCGCTATTGAGCAGGTTTACGATCGAGGTGGAATTCGGACCGAGGTAAACGAGTGCCACGTCCTGCAATTCCATAAAGAGCGCGTATTCATACGCTTTGTCTTTATCAGAGAAGGCAGGTGCTGCACCGCTTTCCGCATAGCGGTTAGAGGTGATCTCATAGGAAAGCATTTCCGTTGCTTCGTTTCCGGAAACCTCAAAGCGATAGAATCGCTTATTGGCAAAGGTCCAAACGCGGTTGGTAAGAAGACCTTCCTCCGAAATAGAATAGAAGTTATTCGGCATATCGTTTTCCGTTGTGAAGTATACGGGGAAATCGGTCGCTGTTTTTTCATTGTAGAAGAATGAAAATTCGTAATAACCCTTGGCATTTTCATTCACTTTCACGGTGATAGATTGGGATTCAGGGTTATATTGAATGCTTTCGATACCGAAAGTCTTGCCGTCATTCTTGCCGAAGCCGTCCGTGTAAGGATCGGTTCCGCTGTAATCTTCATCAAGCTCGAAGATTTCTTTGCCGTTGTGTATGATTCTCGTCACGCCGAATCTATCGCCTGCGGAATAAGGGTTATCAAGCTTGAACTCAAATTCATAGCTCTTACCTTCTCCGCTGACGAGGACTTCATAGCCCTTTACGGTTTCAATCTCCGTCACGGGATCTTCCACAACGTCGACCTCAAATTCGCCATGGCTGTCAAACAAAACGAGGGGGGAATAGAGGATCTGATCTTCCGCTGTCTTGTTTCCGTGCGTATCCTCGAAAACGAAACCGATCTTATATTTCGCAGAAGTGTTCACAGGCATGCCGATGGTTTTATAGGAAAGCGTGATCGTGCCTTTCAATCCGTTAAAGGAAAGAATGTCATCCGAGCGGTTTTCTGAGCCGTAGACCGTGCGTCCGTTGACGAGCGCATCGCCGCTTTCAGCGATCACATACATATGAGCGTATTTTAGATCGTCAAAATCCGCTTCATTCATCACAACGTACAGTGTGTGAGAAGGCAAGGAATTCGCCGCGGTATCGCAGGTGATGCTTTCCGCTCTCGGCGGTATCGCATCATAGTAAAATGTCAACGGGCCATACGTCCAATAGGCAGAAGCGCCGTTTGCCCCTTCAGCCTTAACGTGCAGATAATAATCTCCGTTCACATTTTGATGTGTAAATACATTCGTGCCGATGACAAAATTTGTTTTTTCAATCCAATCGGAAACGGAGTATGCATCGGACGAAGTCGACCAAGCGTAATAGAGTTTACCGCTTGTAGTCATTTGAGAAAGCTCCACGCTGACAGAATGAGATTGTTCTTTCTTGTTTTCTGTTGCGCAAGTTCCATTACTGAGTTTCGGCGTACGAGTATCAATATCCACCGTGCCCAAATTGACATCAGCAGACGTAGGAAGCACACTTACGTTATTCTCATTTTCTGCATTCCAAAGAAGGTCACAAACACCCGTTGTTTTGTTAAAACCTTTAATCTTAAGATCGCCGCTTGCAAAAAAAGAACCATCAAAATCATCCTCAAAAGCAAAGAGGAGTGTCTTTGTGAAAGTACCACCGATACACTTAAGAGAATAGTCCGTGCCACCAATCGAAACATTCAAGCGCAAAGAGTTTTCTGTAAGCTGAACAGGTTCCGAAAAATCCACTGCAATATAGACATTTCCACCTTCATACGCCGAAAGATTTACCAAACGATACTCCGTAATCTCAGGAGCATTTAAATCAACCAATGTAGTATAATAAGCAAGATTGCTGAAGGTTTTTGTCATCGAAGCAGAACCAAAATAAAACTTTAAGCAAACACCATCCGCTGCTTTTGCAAAAACTGTATTTTGATTTCTCGCGGATATTGTGATAGAACTGACATCAGCCTCATTACCACTATTGCTACCAAAAAAATTAAATGAATGCGTTTTTGAGGTCTTGTTATCGACATCCACATAGTACGAACGTGTCCCGCAACCTGTTTCTAACTCAAAAGTTTCACCGTGTGCCGCGCTATAACTGCAAGTCACTGTAAAGCCACCATTAAAATACAAAAGGTCACCAATGTTATAGAAAGCGTTTAATTTCTCGTCTCGCCATAAATCAATCATATGTTGCTTAAAGCCATTAGAAAAAGGAACTTCAAAATCTTCCGTTATCGTTGTTTTTTCCGTAGTCAAAGTATCATCCAAGACAAGCACACCGCTTTGCTTTACGCTATCAGCACCCATGAAAATGTAACTGCCATTCTTTTTGACGATTTCAGCACTGTCCGCATAACCGATACCTGCAATCAACGTATTATTTTCAGGATCCGGAAACGCATTGGTAACGGATACGATAGTAATACCAAACAGTTCCGTATATGCATTATCTCCATCCTTCACCGCTACGGACACGTCGCCTTGGTTAAGACTAATGGAGGTGCCAATGGTAAATGTAGTTTTTTCTGCATTCAGCGTTATGGTTAAATCAATTGCGGTATAGTCGAGACCACCGGTTGCTGAAATATCAAAAGTCTTCACATGCACTTTGACATCGCCTTGAGCATTTCCGTTCAATTCCAAAACGGCCGAAACTTGTCGATCCGATGCAGAAGGGATCTCCCCATCTTTCCACGCCAACGACACGGTCGGGAGCGTATATTTGGTGGCACTCGCCGCACTCACAGAGAAGGTCGGCATCAGAAGTAAGATATAAGTCAGCAAAAGCAGAAAAGCCACTGCTTTTTGACTGATTTTATTCATTCTTTTTTTCATAGTTTATTCTCCAAAAACAAATTGGTTGCGTTTTGCGACATCATAAAATACCGCAGATTCGTCAAAATATCTTCCCGCAAGCTCGTCGGTCGCCATCTGACCCATCTGATAAAGCGGAACCTTATAGCTGGGAGTGAAGTTTGTTTTCAAAGGATTGTTACCGAAGGTCACAACAATGGAGTTACCCGTGGAGGTCTTATTGTTGAGCTTCTGCAATTCGCTCGGATAAATGAGCGGTCGCGTCTGAATGCTCTGCGAATAAGATGTATTTTCTTTGCCGGAAGAGGAGCTTCCCTGCGTAACGACAGTCACG
This sequence comes from uncultured Lachnospiraceae bacterium, assembly GCA_964466625.1. Classification (GTDB taxonomy): domain Bacteria; phylum Bacillota; class Clostridia; order Oscillospirales; family CAG-272; genus QALR01. The sequence goes on from CAYXQF010000003.1 coordinate 45,455, forward strand.
TTGCCGCAAAGTTCGGAAAATTCTTTACAGGTTCCCATATCGTTGGAACCGATGAACATTTTCACGCCGCAGTTACCTTTTACGATATCTGCCACGGTGTCACCGTATACGTTATTGAGCTGTGTATAAGACTGCACCACCATATTGAACCAGATCTTACGGCTTCGGCCTACGGTGATCATCTTATCGAATTTTTCGATCTTCGGCATATTACCGAATTCATCGAGAATATAATATACGCTTCTGGGGAGCGAGAGATCTTCACGGGAGGAGGATACCTTGATCAGAGATTTATAAACGTTTGTCATAAAGATGGAAGCAAGACCGTGTCTGGTATCCTTTTCATCAGGAATCTTAACGAAGATCGCTGTCGGTCTTTCCGCAAGGTCAGAGGTTTTGAAATCCGATTCCGAGGTCAAAGCGCAGATACCGGAGTCATTGAAAAGCGAAAGCTTTTCGAGAAGCACGCTCATGTAGGAGGAGCGCGTCTTGTCTGCCGCGTCGATAACCTGCTTTGCATTTGCCACAGCTTTACTGAGAGGATTTCTGCCGACGAAATAATTGCGGAGCTCTTTATAATCATCATCGGAATTCTGCAAGATCTTAGCCATATTGAAAAGATTGAATTTTTCCTTCGTCATGCCAAGTTCGGGGGTTTCGCTGTCTTCCAGCATCGCCAGAAGAACTGCCATCGTGATGGCACGCGCGCCTTTTTCCCACATCGGGTCATTCTGGTTTGCAACGGGAACAAGTACGCTGACAAGGTCATTCATGTCTTCATACATTTCGTCATATTTCTGCGCACGGAAGATTTTCACTTCCTGCAAAAGTCTGTCGAAATCCGCAAAGGCTCTGCCGTCAAACTCGTACCACGACTTGCCGTAACGAGAAGCGTCTTCTGTCAATTTCAGTCCGCTCTTTGTGACATCATCTTCTCTTTCAAAAGCCATTTTCGGCGCCCGGGCATATTCCTGATACGTATCCCAAAGAGGCTCCAAGGGATTCCAACGGTAGGAATGGTATGTATCACGAAGGTCAAGCACCTTTACGTCATAACCGCGTGCGGCGAGGAATTTACTGTGAAGGGAGAAAAGCTCGCCTTTCGGGTCGGTGATGAGCATGGAGGAGCCCGCGCTCGTCGCCGCGAGAAGCTGGATCATCGGGTTGATAAAGGTCGTCGTCTTACCGCTACCCGTGCTACCGATGATCAAGCTGTGACAAGGAGAAATGAACGTAAGGTTCAGATCCTTTTTGCCGTCAAAGATCGCACGCATCGGAACACCGTCTTTTTTGAGTGTCGAAAGCTGCGAATATTTGTGAGAATTAAAAAATTTATCTCTTTCCGCGTCGGTCATCCAACGGGAATTTTCAAGATTTGCATCGATCTGTCCCAGTTTACCCTTGCCTCGGATACCGCGTCTTGCAAGACCAAGCTCGCCGCGGTTGATAAAGCCATAATACAGCGCATGGAACAAAACGAAGAAAACGAGGACCGTTGCCCAATAAGCGCCGTCTATAAAAAACGATGCAAAGATGCGTCGCCAGTCCATATCGGAAAGATCGAACTGCGAAACGCGAAGCGCGTGGAACACCAATCCCAAAAACGCGGAGATGAAAATTCCCCAGAAGCCGTTGAAAAGGATCGTGCGCATCATGCCGCTCGCCTTGGAAATGCCCCAAAGGGAAATCCTTCCCAGCGTGATCAAGGCAAACAGCACAGGTGCCGTATATATAAACGCCATCACATCAAACGTGCTATAAACAAGAGTAACACCGAGATACGCCGCGAGAACCGATATTGCGAGGGAGATCAGGAGTGCTTTCATCAATTTCATAAACAATCATATCCTTTCTAAAAAACGCCGCGTAACTTTTCTGTTTATATTTTACTCCATTCCGCCGCGACTTTCAATAGAATCACCACATTCTTCACAAACATTCACAAATTTATTATTCAAGAAAAAAGGACTGCCGATGATCGACAGTCCTTATATTTTTTAGCTGATCGTTGCAGGAACCACGACAATAAAGGAAAGATTGCCGTCCCCTTGCACGCAAGTGATTCTGCCGTTCATACTTTCCATGTGCGAGCGGCAAATATAAAGTCCAAGCCCGTGCGCTTCCCCGGCGGCGCTGGTTTCATACGCGCGGAAGATCTTCTGCTCCTCACCTGCCGCGATGCCGACACCGTTATCGGTCACGACGACGGAAACCTCGTCGTTATTTTTCAAAACGGAAAGCGTGATCGACGTGCAGGACGCATGCTCGACCGCATTCATGATCAAATTCGTCAGTACGGAATTCAGTGTATTGGGCTTTGCGAAAACGTTCGCGTTGTCGCCGTACATCTCAAAGCGGATTCCGTTGGCATCACAGTCCGGCTTCAAGGTGTGGTATACGTCACTTACAACGTCAAGAATGCCAAAAACCTTGGAAGGCTCTGCAACGTACGTCATTTTGGAATAGCTCGCAAGCTCCGTCAGGCTTTTTTCAATGGTCTTGACCTTCATATCAATGATATTCAGTGCCTTGATCTGTTCCGCGTCCTTTTCCTGCTCGATGACCTCGATCAAAAATCTGCGAATGGATACCACAGGCTTTCGCAGATCGTGAGAAAGGAAGCGCAAAAGCTTTTCTCGCTCCGCCAAAAGACTACGCAAGTCATTCGTTTGACGAATCAGCTCTTTTTCAAAATTTCTCGTTAGCTCATTGTGGCTCTTTTCCAGAATGATAAATTCCTTACAGCCCGAATAAGTCGTGATGAGAAGAATCAAAAGCGAGATCACAAATTCAGGAGAAAATACGTGGAGCATCTTTTGCTCGCCCAAAACCGTCGATGCCGTGAGCATACAGGAGATGAGCGGAATGAGCAAAAGCTCTGCTGTGCTGACGCTATCAGCGGCAATCAAAAGTGCCACAAGCATACCGAGAACGTAAATGATGCAAAGAATCGCGATCGGCAGCTGAATAGCCTCTGCTCCGTGCGGAATAAAGACGCTGATAAAAAGCGAAAGCGAGCCGATCATCGCAAGCAACGAAAGCGGCAACCAGAGAGGGATTTTTTTCGTCCGCTTATAGAGCGCCATCGCCGCAGCAATGCAAACGATGCCGAGAAACGCCTCCTCCAAGGTATGCGCCATCACGCGAGAAAGCATATTTTCATGAGATAAAAGCGCGATCAAAAGATAGCCGAATACACCAAACACGATGCTGAGGTTCGGCAAAAACGACATTCGCTTTTTCAGCAGCGTCACAAAAATAAAGAACGCAAAGACGAAGCCCGCAACCACCACAAGAATAAAAAGCGGCGCACGGAGCACTTCCGCACGTTTGATCACCTCGTCGGGGATCATGCGAAGCAAAACGTAGGATATGACGAGGAGAAAAAGCATGCCCACAAGGATAAGGCGCGGAAGAATCTTTTTCATGAATCTCCTCCCGCAAAGGCATAACCCTTGCCAAAATCCGTGAGGATCAGCTCTTTACCGCCCGTCCCTTCCAGAAGCTTTCTTCTCATGGAAGAGATGTGCTTACGAATGGTCGTAGTGTTGAGGGCAGGCGTGTGCCAGATCGCCTCATATAATTCATTGGAAGAAAAAAACTGCCCCGGGTGCGTAATGAGGTAATACAGGACATTAAATTCGCTGGAAGTAAACTGAAGCGGCTTGCCGTTATAATGGACGGTGCGCTTCACCGCATTGACACGAAGACCGTTTTTGGCAGTTTCGCTTGCAGATTTCGGCAAAAGACGAATGGCGATGCGCCCTTCGAGAAGCTTGGCGGAGCAAGGCTTTACGATATAGTCCACCGCGCCTGATTCGAGTCCCTCCAAAATATGTTCGTCGTTACCAAGCGAGGAAAGCACAAGGATCGGTGGGGGTGCGTCGCTAAAGCATTTAAAAATGTCAAGCCCCGTACCGTCGGGAAGGATCACGTCGGTCACGATCGCATCAAAATTCTTCACCGCAATATATTTTTTTGCCGCCGCCAAGGTGTCGGCGTGGTATACGCTGTTTTCCGATTCAAAATATGTAATCAGACTTTCCGCTAAAGTAAAATCGTCTTCAATAAAAAGCAGGGTTCTTTCGGAAACTTTCATGGAAAAATCCCCCTCCCAATACTATATTTTCACTTTCGTATTATATCATAACCCCTATTGAAAGGAAACAATTCATGCACGAACAGACAAAAATCTGCATGAACGGGAATTCCTCTCCCCTTCTTTCACAAAGCCAAACAAAAAAATATTGCCATGCCAAGGCATCTCAACGCGAAGTTGTTTTAATAAAGTTGACAAAACATGAATTTTGTTGTATAATAAATGTAACAATGTGTATTTTTCACAAGATTATCAAGAATGGAAGTGGACTCTTTTATGGATTATGTATCTAGTTGGGATTTTACATTGTCAAACTATAGTGCCGTTTGGGCATTCATGGTGCAGCTAGGATTATTACTGATGTTTTTGATGCTCGGTAATATTCTCCGCCGCAAAATCCCCCTATTTCGCAATTGCTTGGTTCCGTCTGCGCTCCTCGGCGGCGGTGTTTTGCTGATCGTGAATATCATCTGCAAGCAATTCGGCCTTGTACTTGTCGACAACCGACTCATGCAGGTCATTACCTATCACTGTCTGGCGATCGGCTTTGCCGCGATGTCCTTGAAAACCGAAAAGAGCACCCTCAAAACCAAACGTTGCCAAGTTGTTGAATTTGGCGCTTTGCAAGGCGGCACCTATATGCTGCAGGCATTTGTCGGTCTCGGAATCACGCTGATCCTCTTCTTCTTGACACAGCACGGCGATAAAGTCATCTCCTATATTTGCGGTTTGATCTTGCCTTTGGCATACGGTCAAGGCCCCGGCAACGCACTTAGCTGGGATATCAACTTCACCAACACCCCTGCCACACAGTTTGCAGGAAACGGCAGCTTCGGTCTGTCGCTTGCTTCGATCGGTTTTGTGGTAGCCTCCGTATTCGGGGTTCTTTATATCAACATTCACAAAAAACGCAGCAATCTCTACGTTCGCAAAGCCAATCATTTTGAAGAAGTAGTCGACCAGACCAACCCCACCGGTGAAGAGATTCCCGACAATGAATCTGTCGATAAATTCACCTTGCAGGTAGGTTTTGTGGCATTGGCATATGCACTCTCCTTTGGTTTCATGTGTCTTTTGGGCGTCATCTCGGATTTTACAAACAGCATCGCTTGGGGCTTCAATTTCCTTTGGGCGTCGCTGGCTGCAATGTTGATCCGATTCATCGTCAAACAGTTGCGCAAACGCAGCTTGATGCACCGTGAATACATCAACAATTATCAAATGGACCGTATCTCCGGCTTCTCTTTCGACCTTATGATCGTTGCCGGCGTTGCAGCCATTGAGATCAACGATATCAAAGACTATATTCTCCCCATCGTGATCCTCAGCTTGATCGGCACATTGATCACTTTCGTTTATATCCGTTTGGTTGCCAAGGAATGCTTCAAGGGCTTTGAACATGAATTTTTCCTGATGAGCTTCGGTACCATGACCGGCACCGCTTCCAACGGGATGATTCTCATGAAAGAGATCGACCCCGGTTTAAGAACTCCTACCTCCAGCTTGTATATCCTTTCGAACTTCCCTGCGATGGTTATGATCGCGCCGCTTCTTTTCTTGCTGAGCTTTGCAGGAAAATCTCCGATGAATGCAATCATCGCTTGTGCTATCTTCTTTGTTCTCTGGCTTCTTTACACGATCTATTTGTTCCGCAGAAAGATTTTCAAAAAGCGGTATAAAAATGAGCCCGAAAACGTTTGGAAGGACGAGTCTTAACAAAATTTAATAAACTTCAGCTATTTCTATTTGTCTGATATAAAAATACCGCATGGGTTTCTCCTCCTTCCCATGCGGTATTTTTCTCCCTACTTTCTTCTTTGCGAAAAGAAGAAAGTAGGGAAAGAAGAAACGTCCACCTTTTCTTTACGAAAAGAAAAGCGTGGAGCCAAAAGAAACGATTCGGAAGCGCCTAAATCTCTTTCCGCGTCTTTTATTATCATGATCTGCGTCAAATCAAAGCAACGCGCCCATTGGTTGCGCAAACTTCAATCAAAGTTGGTTGCTTTTCTGAAGGAACTATGCTATCATAATAGCACAACATACCCCCAAGGAGGATTTCCATGAAAAACCTCGGTGAACAAATCTATTTCTACCGCACCAAATGCGGACTTTCTCAACTCGACATCGCGGAAAAGCTCGACGTTTCCCGTCAATCCGTTTCCAAATGGGAAAATGGCGTCGCAACGCCGGAGCTTGAAAAAGTGGTGAAGCTTGCGGAGCTTTTCGGCATCACGCTTGACGAACTTGTTAGTGGCACAGTGCAAATATCCGAAACCCAAGAAAAAACACCGCAAGTAAAGTCCCAAACGAGACCCCGAAAAATTTTGTGTAAAAGTGAATAAATACTTCCAATCAGACGAAA
>CAYXQF010000004.1:0-50895 GCA_964466625.1 uncultured Lachnospiraceae bacterium
GTCCGTAGTTTCAACTGCTTGAAACGTGCAGGCATTGATACTGTTGAAGATCTTACATTGAGCTCTGAGGCTGATATGATGAAAGTCAGAAACCTCGGTAAAAAATCGCTCGATGAGGTTATCCAGAAACTCCACTCGCTTGGACTGAGTCTTAAAAAAGATGAAGACTAAGTCTTCGGTGGAAACATCAATAAACAGAGATTTTTCGGTGAATCCTTTATAAATTCAGGCAAAGGAGGAAAAGTATAATGCCCGGAACCAGAAAACTCGGCAGACCTACTGCCCACAGAATGGCTATGCTCAGAGGCATGGTAACATTGCTTTTGGAAAACGGCTCTATCGAAACAACCGTAACCAGAGCAAAAGAAGTTAGAGCATTGGCTGATAAAATGATCACTCTCGGCAAAAAGAACACACTTGCTTCTCGCCGTCAGGCACTTGCGTTTATCACCAAGGAAGACGTTGTTAAGAAACTTTTTGACGAAATCGCTCCTGCTTACGCAGAGAGAAACGGTGGTTACACCGCTATTTACAAGACAGGTCCCCGTCGTGGCGACGCTGCTGAAATGGCGATCATCAAACTTGTTTAATTTCAAAAATTTAATCAAGATATAAATAAAAACTGCTACGCAAAGGCCACGCGTAGCAGTTTTCTTTTTTGGCATCAACCAACGGTAGACAGCTGGTACCTTGACAAGTTTTACCGTTTTGTGTAACAATGAACTCGTACCAAAGATGTGTTCTGCAGGCACCCTCGGTACAAAACATGAATTTTTACGAAAGGAGGCGATCAATATGATTTCACGCATTCAAACAACATGCCGTATTGCTCGCCACCTCACGTCCGTTGCGTGAGCGCGAGTAATAGCAAAGATGCACGTCCCATGGGAGGTGCATCTTTGTCATGCAGAAACCTGTATGCGGCAATATCATCTTCACGCAGGAGGTTCGATATTTGGAAATTCCACTTGGCCGTAATATCCGCCGACTTCGCATCATGAGAAATATGACGCAAAGAGAACTTGCGTTTCATCTTCGCGTCAGCGTGCAGGCGGTTTCGAAATGGGAACGTGGCTATGCCTATCCCGACTTGACGTTGCTTTTACCCATCGCAGAGTTGTTTTCCGTTACGCTGGACGAACTTTTCGGGCGTGAGGAATGCGAATAAAGCGGCGCGTTGCGCTATTCGGTCGCAATCTTTGGATTGCGATTTCATGCAAATTCATACGAAAGAAAGCACCTGCTCACGGGTGCTTTTTCTTTTGCAGGACGCCGCCCTGTACCCACAAAAGGGACGTATCCGTTTTGAATCCCATGGAAATCAGAGGGCGTATAAAACGCGGTTTCGACAGAAGAGATTCAGAAGAAACTGGTTAAAATCGATGAAAAAGCGTACGTTGTTTCATCGTTACTGTAAGAAAAAATAAAAAAGCGAGAGCTTCCGTTGGGAAGTTCTCGCTTTTGTTTTATAAGTGATTCAGTACAGTTAATTTTTCCCCATCCACGTGGATTTTTTCAACATTCAGTTCACCGATGGCAATATTTTTGTTTGTGCCATGATAGTCGCTACCGCCGCTGATCAGCAAATCATTTTTTGCCGCTTCCGAAAGCAGAAATTCGATTTTTTCACGGTCATAACGGGAATAGAAACACTCCATTCCACGGATTCCGTAAGATTTCAGCATGGAAAGCAAGGTGTGAAACGCTTCATAGGTAAGCGTTTTTTCGCCTTCACCGCCAAGTGGGTGCGCCCAAACGGGAATACCGCCTGCGGCGATGATCGACGCGATTGCTTCATCGGCAGGAATTCTGTCGCTTTCATTTTCGGGGAGATCCAGATATTTTTTAATGGCTTCCGTGAGATTGTTTGCAAGTCCTCGTGCGATGAGAAGATTGGCAAGATGCGGCTTGCCGACGCGGTGTTGCGCGCGAATATATGCCATCTCCTTTTCATCAAAGACGATTCCGAAATTTTCTTTCAAATGAATCAAGCGCTTTCGTAGCTTCTCACGGCGGATATCCTCTCCCTTTTTCAGCGCAAGGCGAAGCATTTTGTTTTCCGTATCAATGCCGAGCCCTAAAATGTGACATTTACCGGCAGGGCCGATGCAGGATAATTCCACGCCTGCGATAAAACGCAAGCCTTCGGGAAGAATGCTTTGCACCTTGGAAACACCGTCCACGGTGTCGTGGTCTGTCAGCGCAAAAATGGAAATGCCACTCTTTTGAATATTTTGGATAAAAGATCGGGCACTATCACTCCCATCGGAAAAATGGGTGTGAAGATGAAGATCAGCAAACATGAGAACCTCCAAAAATCGGGATTCCAAGGGGATCTTTCCCTTTGGCGAGGTCTTGGGGCGGAGCTCCAAGTGGCGGTTGAGGCAGAGTCTTAAAAACAAAAAAGCTCTTGTTTTCACAAGAGCTTTTTGGAGCTGATAATCGGATTCGAACCGATGACCTCATCCTTACCAAGGATGTGCTCTACCAACTGAGCCATATCAGCGTAGTCGCATCAGCGGCTTACGGGTTATATGATACCACAACCTTTTGGATTTGTCAATAGGTTTTTTGAAATTTTTTTAAAAAGTCTTTCATTTTTTTTCAGAATATGGTACAATAATCGTAATAACGCTGAAAAAGCAAAAAGAGGATTTGATTTATGAAAAAATTGCTTGTTGTAGACGGAAATTCCATACTCAATCGCGCATTTTACGGAATTCGTCCCCTCAAAACCCGAGACGGACTTTTCACCAATGCGATCTACGGTATGGTGAATATCATAGACAGACATCTGAAAACGTATGAACCGGATTATTTTGCTGTGGCATTCGATATGCGCGCACCGACGTTTCGACACAAGTTTTCCGAAGAATATAAGGCGACACGCCACGGTATGCCTGAGGAGCTTGCGATGCAGCTGGAGCCTGCCAAGGAATGTATGCGCGCAATGGGTGCGGCAGTCGTGATGCTGGAGGGCTTTGAAGCGGACGATATCCTCGGTACACTTTCTGCTCTCGCGGAGCAGGAAGAAGTGATGTCCTATATCGTCACGGGTGACAAGGACTCCTTGCAGCTCATTTCCGATAAAACCAACGTCGTGCTTGCGACCAATACGGAGCCGATCCTTTTTGATACCAACATGTTTGTGGAAAAATACGGCGTTTTGCCCACACAGTTTGTCGACGTCAAAGCTTTGATGGGGGATAGCTCTGATAATATCAAAGGCGTTCCCGGCATCGGTGAAAAAACGGCCTTCAAACTGATCGCAGAATACGGCACACTGGACAATATTTATGACGGGTTGGAAACAAAGAAGCTTACGGCAGGTACCATCAAAAAGCTTGCGGAAGGAAAGCAGTCAGCCTATGATTCCAGATTCCTTGCCAAGATCTTGCGTGATGCACCTTTGCCGCTGACGCTGGAAGACACGCTTTGCCGTCCTGACAAGAAAAAGCTTCTGGAACTTTTCACGCAGTTTGAGTTTTCAGGGCTTATCAAGCGCATGGCGCTGGAAGAGGACGACGCGGAAGAGGTGACACAGGCTTTTTCTGTGCAGGAGATCAGCGCCAACGCTCTTTCTCTCGCAGATGGTGTTCCTTATGCTGTCGCTTTTGATTTTGAAAATGACAAAGCCGCGATCTGTGACGGCAGTGCTGTTTGGGAAATTTCTGATATTGCTTCTTTGCAACCCCTTTTCGATGGAAACGGTTCTTTTATCGTCCATGATCTCAAAACGATCCTGCACGCTCTTTTGCCGAAAGCGATTCGTTTTACCGCCTGCACAGATGACGTGATGCTCATGGCGTATATCGCCGCGGTGACGGACAATGATTTTACCTTTGATAAGCTGACACAGCGCATTCTCGGAAAAACGGCCAAAACCCTTGCTGAGCGTGCGTATTATACAAAAGCGATCCACAAATTCTTCCTTGAGGAGCTTCAGCGATCCGAGCAGGAAAAGCTTTATCGCGAGATCGAATTTCCGCTTTGCCGTGTCCTTTTTGAGATGGAAGTGGAGGGCTTTACCGTGGACGTTGCGGCGCTCAGACTCTTTTCTCGTACACTTGGCGAAAAACAGACGGAATACGGCGAACGTGTTTATGAAGCGGCAGGGGAACGCTTCAACATCAATTCTCCCAAACAGCTTGGTGTAATCCTTTTTGAAAAGCTGGGCTTCCCGCATGCGAAAAAGACAAAGAGCGGTTATTCCACAAGCGCGGATATCCTCGAAAAACTGCGCCCGTATCACCCCATCATCGGTGATATTCTCGAATACCGTCAGTATGGAAAGCTGAAAAGCACATACGCAGACGGGCTTGCGGAGGCGGCAGATGCCAATAACCGTGTGCATACTTCTTTCCGACAAGCGTTGACCGCGACAGGAAGACTTTCTTCCACAGAGCCGAATCTGCAAAATATTCCGATCAAAACGGAGCTTGGCAGAGAATTTCGCAAGTTTTTCGTTGCCAAGAACGATGATTATACGCTCATTGATGCTGACTATTCTCAAATCGAATTGCGTTTGCTGGCGGCGATCTCGGAGGACGAAGCCATGACTGACGCGTTCTGCTCAGGATACGATATCCACACTGCTACGGCGATGAAGATCTTCGGCGTTTCCAAGGAGGACGTGACGATCGAGCTTCGCAAACGTGCCAAAGCCGTGAACTTCGGCTTGGTCTACGGCATGGGTGAGTTTTCGCTTGCTGTTGATCTTGGTATTTCGCGCGCAGACGCAAAAGCGTATATCGACAGCTATCTCGGTGCTTACCCTAAGGTTCGTGCGTATATGGAAAACGTGGTAGCAGAAGCAAAAGCGAATGGTTTCGTGAAGACACTTTTCGGACGCAGACGCTATATTCCGGAGCTTTCTTCCGGCAAGAAGATGGAAGCGGCATTTGGTGAACGTGTGGCGATGAACAGCCCCATTCAAGGCACGGCGGCTGATATTATTAAGCTTGCGATGGTGAATATCGACCGCAAGCTCAAAGAAGGTGGCTATGACGCCCGACTGCTTTTGCAGGTGCATGACGAACTGATCATTGAAGCGCACAAATCCTGTGCGAGTGAGGTTCGTGCGCTCATGCAAACAGAGATGGAAAACGCGGTGAAGCTTGCTGTTCCGCTCACGGTGGAGATCGCTGTGGGTAACTCCTGGTACGACGCAAAATAACGTGAATAAATCCTCCCGATGAGAAGCAAACTATGGGTGAAACTTCGAAAATCGGGAGGTTTTTTATGAAAAAAATGATGATTTCTCTGCTTCTTATCGCACTTATTTTTGTTTCCTGTGAAAAAAAGGCGATTCCTACCTTTGCGGATACTAAGTCTTTGGCAAATGCGATCTGGGAAGAAGCAGATTTTGATATGAGCTCCGTTTATGCGGAAAATTTTGAGAATCATTCAGCGTTTATGTTTGGTCTCAGTAATGCGGATTGTACCGCGTGCGTGAAAAACGGCGTGATCCTGCGTCCTGCCATTGACGATCGCGGACAGATGCTTTGTCTTTTAGAGATGAAGAGTGCGGCTGATGCCAGAAAGATTGCGGATAAAATCAGCCATGGTTATGAATGGGCGCCTTGTGACAACGCAGAAAAGCTCGCTGTCGTTTGCGCGGAGGAATATCTGATGGTTTTTAAATCAAGCAAGGACGATGTGGAAAAGGCGATTGCCGGTTTTCGCCGTCTTTCCGGCGGCAAGCTTGCCTATCGCAAGGATCTTGTGAACGTGGGATAAAACAGAAAAAAGTCTTCCGATTTCGGTCTATACGCCATTCGGAGGCTTTTTCTTTTCGCAAAGAAAAGCATTGTTGACAAAATGACGAGAAATTGTTATAATTAAATTATTACAATGTAATTTTATGAAAACTCGCATCAACGCGAGAGAGAAGGGTGTTTTTCTTATGTACGACGGATATTCGCAAACAGAAAATAAGATTGAGATCCGATTTTCGGGAGCGGGCGGACAAGTTTTTGAGGAGGAAACGGTCTTTGAAGGGGAACGTTTGCCTTTTGAACTTTTTCTTTCCGTGGTCGAAGGGGAACTTGTGCTTGCTGTAAAGGACACAGAAACCGTTTGCCCGAAAGGCGCGGTGGCGCTTGTTCCGTATGATTGCATTTTCCGTGCGGTGGCGAAAAAAGGAACGAAGCTTATCTGGGTGGGCGCGGATTACCGCGTTTTCTCCAATCTGCGCGTTTTCTCCCTTTTTGACGTGCCTTGCCGTGTGGACGGCAAACGCACCGATCCTGCGCCGCTTTGCGAGCATATTTATGAAATGGTGCTTGACAATGAATTTACCAACACACGTCTTGAAAATGCGTTGGAAGTCAACTGTGCGCTTTATCAGCTTGCGCTGATCGTTTTGCGCCGTAGTTTTCCAAAGTCTGACGGCAGTATGCTCATGACACGTTTTGAAAAGCTGGCGCCCGTGCTTTCGCATATCGGGGAGCATATCGACAAATCGTGTCCCATCGGTGAGCTTTCTGCGCTTCTCGGCATGTCCGAGGATTCTTTTTACCGTCTGTTCAAGACCACGATCGGCAAAGCACCGAAGGATTATCTCATCTCGGAACGCTTACGGCGCGCACGTATCCTTTTAATTGAAACGGGGCTTTCCGTGACGGAGATCTCGCACCTTTGCGGATACGAAAATCCTTTCTATTTCAGCACGCTTTTCCACGGAAAATACGGCTCCTCGCCGACCGCTTACCGTGAAAAGACCGTAGCGCTTATCAAAAATCAAATTCTTTAACTTTTGGGGGTATCATATATGGATTTTTCAAAAATCAGACTTTTTCTTTTTGATATGGACGGCACGCTTTATCTTGGTAATGATCTTTTCCCGTTCACCAAAGACCTCTTGAACACTATCAAAGCGCAGGGAAAGACTTATCTTTTCATGACGAATAATTCTTCCAAAAGTGTTCTCGATTATGTGAAAAAACTCGAAAAACTTGGTATTCCCGCAGAATATGAAGATTTTATTACCTCTTCTCAAGCAACGGCAGACTACCTGATGAAAAATCACAAAGGTCTTCGTTTCTACGTTTCCGGCACCGAATCCTTTAAGAAAGAACTTGCTTCTTCCGGTGTTGACGTGCATGACACTTATTCCGAAGATATCGAAGGCGTAGTCATGGGTTATGACACAGAGCTTACTTATCAGAAGCTTGATGATGTTTCCAAACTTCTCACACTCAAAAAAGATATTCCGTATATCGCGGCAAACCCCGACTGGGTATGTCCCACCGAATACGGCTACGTTCCGGATTGCGGTTCCGTTGCGGCAATGATCTGCAATGCGACAGGCAGAAATCCGCACTTCATCGGCAAGCCTCGTCCCGAAATGCCGCTGGCGGCTGTAGAACGCATCTCGAAAAAAGATCCCCTTGTGAATAAAGATACCACGCTTGTCGTTGGTGACCGTGTATATACTGACATCGCATGCGGCGTGGCGGCAGGAATCCATTCTTTGCTCGTTCTCAGCGGCGAATCCACCATGGAAGACGTGGAAAAGAGCGAAGTGAAACCTGAATTTATCATGCGTGACTGCGCAGAGCTTCTTGAAAAATTCAAATAAGAAAGAAGGCGACCTTACATGGCAAGACCAAAAGGAATTCCTTTTTCCGAAGAAAATTCGAGTGCGAATTATGCGGAATTTGCTGTAGCGAAGAAAGCCGATGGCAAGATGAAAATGCAAAAAGCGCTTCTTATTTTGCTTTACGTGGCGCTTTCTGTTGCTTATAGCACGGTCTTTCTCGTGCTGGTGAAAATGCCTGCACTGATTGCGATCTTACCCCTTCTTATTTTCATTTTGTATCTTTGTACATGGCGTTTCACGAAGCTGGAATATATCTATATCGTATACCAAGGTATGGTACATATTTATCAGAATAACGGCTTTAACCACGCCAAGGAAGTTTTCGCCGCGCGTGTCAGCGAAAACCTCGGTATCGTTCCCGACGCGGAAGATCACAAAGAAACGTACGCTTCCTGTGACACTTTCTTTGATCTTTCCGCAGGCAAAAATACGGCGGATCGCTACGTTGCCGTCTTTGACGTGAACGGAAAGAAAACCGCGGTTTATTTCACCGCCGCAACGCGGATTTTGAAGGCTTTGCGTTACTACGGCGGTGAACAAGTCATTGTCACCTATGTTTCCCGATAAATTTTTTGTGAATTTGTGTCGCCGCCACTTGCGGCAGAATGGAGAATTTTTATGAGAAAAACAAAAATTGTATGCACCATTGGCCCTGCGTCCTGCACGGAAGACGTCTTTATGGATATGGCTCTTGCGGGGATGAACGTTGCAAGACTTAATTTCTCTCATGGCACACACGAAGGTCATCAAAAGACCATTGACATGATCAAGCGCGTTCGTGAACGCCTTGGGTTGCCGATCGCTATTTTGCTTGATACCAAAGGTCCGGAATATCGCATCAAGACCTTTAAGGACGGCAAGATCATGCTCAAAGATGGCGACACCTTTATTTTCACGACAGAAGACGTTGTCGGTGACGAAACACGTGTTTCCGTAAACTATTCACAGCTTTGTGCAAATCTTTCCGTGGGCGATAAGATCCTTGTTAACAACGGCCTCGTTGTGTTTGAAGTAACAGATCTTACCGAAACGGAAGCGTTCTGTACCGTTGTCGCAGGCGGCGAGCTTTCTGACAGAAAGAGCATGAGTTTCCCCGGCAAGCTCATGAGCGGTCCTTATCTCAGCGAACAGGATAAAGCCGATATTTTGTTCGGCATTGAAAACGGCGTGGATTTCATCGCGGCAAGCTTTGTTTCCGTGCGTCAGGATCTTGTGGATCTCAATGAATTTTTGCGTGAAAACGGCGGCGAAAATATCGACGTCATTGCGAAGATCGAAAACCGTTCCGGTGTGGATAACATCGAAGATATCTGTCGCGAATGTGACGGTATCATGATCGGTCGTGGTGACATGGGCGTGGAAATTCCTTTTGAAGAGCTTCCCGCGATCCAGAAATATCTGATCACTACTTGTCGTATGCTCGGTAAGCGCGTGATTACTGCAACAGAAATGCTCGAATCTATGATTCATAATCCTCGTCCTACCCGTGCGGAAATCTCCGACGTTGCGAATGCGGTTTATGACGGTACCAGTGCGATCATGCTTTCCGGTGAAACCGCGGCAGGTAAGTATCCCGTTCTTACGGTAAAGACCATGGCAAAAATTGCGGAAGAAGCAGAGCGCAATATCGACTATGAAGCACTCTTCCGTACACAGAAATTCATTATTAAAAACGCTTCTGATGCGATCTCTCACGCGACCTGCGGCATGGCTGTTGATATCAACGCAAAGGTTATCGTGGTTTGTACCATGTCGGGTATGACCGCACGCATGGTTTCCCGTTTCCGTGCGCCGACCGATATCATCGGTATGACCACTGATGAAAGAGTGTGGCGCAAGCTTGCGCTCTCTTGGGGTGTTACACCTATGATGTCTGACGAATTTAATTCTACGGACGTTCTTTTCTACCACGCTGTCAGCAACGCGAAGCGTGAGCTCAACCTCGGCAGAGGCGATAAAATCGTTGTTACAGGCGGTTCCACCAACGGTAAATCCGGTACCACAAACCTTATTAAGGTTGAAACGGTATAATAAAAATATTTAATAAAAAGCCTTCTCGTTTTGAGAAGGCTTTTTGTACCATAGGAAATTGTTCAAAAATAACCTTTCCGCTTTGCTGTGCTTGGAGATGATGAAAAGTATGGTAGGTGAGCACTCGGTAGCGGCGACACGTCACTTTTTTGTTCTTAAAAAATTTTTATTTGCGTATTTATGAGTAAGATATAAATGTTTCAAATGTAAAAAAATGTCGATTTTTTAAATAATTTAAAAAACATTCATGAAATATGTCGGATTGTGTGTTATAATTAATTAGATAATGATATTTTCAAAATCCAGAAAATAATGAGGTGCAAAATGATTACATATCGTACCGGTATAGATATTGGTTCCACCACCGTTAAGATGGTGATCTTGGACAAGGCGGGAAAGATCCTTTTCGGAGAATATCGCCGCCATCATGCACATACACAGGAAACGCTTGCAGCCCTTCTCAAAGAAGCAAAGGAACAGCTTGGAGATTGCAGACTTATGGTGAAGATCACTGGCTCCGGCTCCATGAACCTTGGTAAAGCACTTGGTATCGCATTTGTGCAGGAAGTGGTTGCCGTCGCTTCCGCTTTACAGTTTGTTGCGCCGCAAACGGACGTTGCCATTGAGCTTGGTGGCGAAGATGCAAAGATCATTTATTTCAAGGGCGGTTTGGAAGAACGTATGAACGGTGTTTGTGCAGGCGGCACAGGCTCATTTATTGATCAAATGGCGTCTCTTTTGCAGACAGATGCTACGGGACTGAATCGTGAGGCAGAAAATTATAAAGAAATTTATCCCATCGCAGCGCGCTGCGGCGTTTTCGCGAAAACGGATATTCAACCGCTCATCAACGAGGGCGCAACACGCCCCGATCTTGCCGCTTCCATTTTCCAAGCGGTGGTCAATCAGACGATATCGGGACTTGCATGCGGCAAACCGATCCGAGGCTGTGTGGCATTTCTCGGCGGACCGCTCCACTTTTTGCCTGAACTGAAAAAGGCTTTTATCCGCACATTGAAGTTGACACCCGAAAACATCGTCGATCCGGAAAACTCGCATCTTTTTGCGGCGATGGGCGCGGCGCTGGAGTCGGAAGGCTATGGTGTGATGATCGGTGAACTTACCGAAAGATTGGAAAAAGGCGTGAAAATGGCGTTCGAGCTTAAGCGCCTCGATCCGCTTTTTGCAAATCAGGAAGAGTATAATGCTTTCTGTGAACGCCATGAAAAAGCAAAGGTGAAAAAAGGCGATCTCGAAACCTATTCTGGAAATTGCTTCCTTGGCATTGATGCCGGTTCCACCACGACGAAAATGGCGCTTGTCGGTGAAAACGGTGAGCTTCTCTATTCCTTTTATTCGGGCAACGAAGGCTCTCCCATTCAAACGGCAATGCGTGCGATCGCGGAGCTTGGAAATCGTATGCCGCCTTCTGCGCGTATCGCTCGTTCCTGCTCCACAGGTTATGGTGAAACGCTTCTGAAATCCGCATTTTGCCTTGACGAAGGTGAAGTGGAAACCATTGCGCACTGTACTGCGGCGGCATTCTTTGAGCCCGATGTGGATTGTGTGCTTGATATCGGCGGACAAGACATGAAGTGTATTAAGATCCGCAATCATTCTGTGGACAACATTCTTCTTAACGAGGCTTGCTCCTCGGGGTGCGGCTCGTTTATTGAAAACTTTGCCAACTCTCTTAGCTACAAAGTAAAAGATTTCGCAAAAGAAGCACTTTTTGCGGAAAATCCCATCGATCTTGGCACACGTTGCACCGTGTTTATGAATTCCAATGTGAAGCAGGCGCAAAAAGAAGGCGCTACCGTCAGCGATATTTCTGCCGGTCTTGCGTATTCCGTCATTAAAAATGCACTTTTCAAGGTAATCAAATTGACAGACGCTTCTGATCTCGGTCGCCATGTCGTCGTGCAGGGCGGTACGTTCTATAATCAAGCCGTTCTCCGCGCGTTTGAAAAGATTGCGGGTGTGGAAGCGATCTGCCCCGACATTTCGGGCATCATGGGTGCTTTTGGTGCGGCGCTCCTCGCAAGAGAACGTTACACGGGACAGCCCACGACAACGCTTTCCGTGGCAGAGATCCTTGATCTTACCTATACAACCTCTACCGCGCGTTGTGGCGGCTGCTCCAACCGCTGTATGCTCACGATCAATAAATTCCCCGATGGCAGACGCCATATCACAGGCAACCGCTGTGAAAAAGGTCTTGGCAATACAGCTTCTTCCGATAAGGGGCCGAACGTCATGGCGTACAAAGCAGAACGCATTTTTGCTTACGAGCCACTTGCGGAAAACGCGGCGAAGCGCGGTGTGATTGGTATTCCGCGTGTACTTAATATTTACGAAAATTATCCTTTCTGGGCAACGTTCTTCCGTGAACTTGGTTTCCGAGTGGTGCTCTCTCCGAAATCGAGCAGAAAGATTTATGAGCTTGGTATGGAATCCATTCCGTCTGAATCGGAATGTTATCCCGCAAAGCTTTCTCACGGTCATGTGCAATGGCTGATCAACGAAGGTGTGAAAACGATCTTCCACCCTTGCGTATTCTACGAACATCAGGAAACCAAGGACGCACAAAATCACTTTAACTGTCCGATCGTTATTTCTTATGCGGAAAACCTTAAAAATAACGTGGAAGAGGTCGCAAGCGGCGAAGTGCATTATATCCGCCCGTTTATCGCCTTTACCAATGAAAAAACAGCGGCAGAACGCCTGGTGCGCCTTTGTAAGAAGGAATGGCAGATCCCTGCGGACGAAGTCAAAAAAGCAGTCCATGCCGCTTGGGAAGAACAGCGCCGTGTCAAAGCAGATATCGTGGAAAAGGGCAGAGAAACGCTTCGCTGGCTTGAAGAAAACGGCAGACGCGGCATCGTGCTTGCCGGCAGACCGTATCACGTCGATCCGGAGATCAACCATGGTATTCCCGAGCTCATTGCTTCTTACGGTTTTGCGGTGTTCAGCGAGGACTCACTTCCTATCGACTTCAATCCCGAAAGGCCGCTTCGCGCCAATGACCAATGGGTTTATCATTCCCGTCTTTATTCCGCGGCAGAATTTGTGCGTGAAAGAAAAAATATGGAGCTGATCCAACTCAATTCCTTCGGTTGCGGCCTTGATGCCGTGACCACAGACCAGGTCAGTGAGATCATGGAAGGCAGCAATCGTCTTTACACCGTTCTCAAGATCGACGAAGTGAATAACCTCGGCGCGGCGCGTATTCGCGTCCGCAGCTTGCTTGCCGCGATGAATATGCGCGAAAAAATGGGTATCCGTCCTGACGTAAAGCCTGTGACTTATCATAAGACGGAATACACCAAAGCGATGCAGGGCGAGGGCTACACGATCCTCGCGCCGCAGATGAGTCCGATCCATTTTAACATCATGGGTCCCGTTTTCCGTAAGCATGGCTATCATATGGTGGTTCTTGATAACGATAACCGCACGGCGATCGACATGGGACTCAAATTTGTTAACAACGATGCTTGTTTCCCCTCGATCACGGTGGTGGGACAGATCATGGAGGCGGTGCTTTCGGGCAGATACGATACAAATAAGCTTGCCGTCATCATGACGCAGACGGGCGGCTGCTGCCGTGCCTCCAATTACGTTGGTTTTATCCGACGCGCTTTGGATAAGGTGGGACTTTCTCATATCCCCGTCATTTCCCTCAATGCCAACAACATGGAGAAAAACGCAGGCTTTTCGATTTCTCCCGGACTCCTTCTTTCGGCGGCGCGTTCACTGATCTACGGTGATCTTTTCATGCGCTGTCTGTACCGTGTGCGCCCGTATGAGCTGGAAAAAGGTTCTGCCAACGCACTTCATAAAAAATGGGAGGCGATCTGCATTGATTCTCTGACCAATGATAAGAGCCGACATTCATTTTCGTCCGTGTGCCATGGCATCGTCAAGGATTTCGATGAATTTCCGATCGACGAAAGCATTCGTAAGCCTCGCGTGGGTATCGTTGGTGAGATTCTTGTTAAATATATGCCTCTTGCCAACAATCATCTTGTGGACGTGCTGGAGCAGGAGGGTGCGGAAGCGGTCGTTCCGGATCTGATGGATTTCATGAACTACTGCATGTATAATCTGGAATATAAGCATGAATATTTGGGTGCCAACTGGACGTCTTCGCTTGCTTCCAAGACGGCGATCGCCGCGATTCGCGCATTGCGTAAACCGGCTTTCGATGCTTTGGAGAAGAGCCGTCGCTTTGAGCCGCCGATGCCGATCGAAAAGGTGGCAGCCCTTGCAAGACCTTTCCTTTCCATTGGCAATCAGTATGGTGAAGGTTGGTTTTTGACGGGGGAAATGGCAGAACTGATCTGCTCGGGAACACCGAATATCGTTTGTATCCAGCCGTTTGCTTGCTTGCCGAACCACGTTGTCGGAAAAGGCGTGATCAAAGCGCTTCGCAAGGCTTATCCGCAGTCCAATATCGTTGCGGTGGACTATGATCCCGGCGCGAGTGAAGTCAATCAGCTCAACCGTATCAAGCTCATGCTTTCTTCCGCAAAGAAAAATTTAGAGGCGCAAAATGAAAATGAAGGCTGATTTGCTTGGTAAATGCGGCTTTTATTGCGGCGCTTGCCCGACTTTCCTAAAGGAAAACTGCAAAGGCTGTCTTCATGAGCATCAATGCGGTGATTGCTTCACACGAGATTGTGTGATCGCGCAAAAGCTTGATTTTTGCGGTGAATGTGAGCGTTTTCCGTGCGAAGTGATCCTGACGAAGCCTCGTGCTACTGTGCTTGACACACGATGGCTTCTATGGAAAAAGGAATCCGACACGAATAGAAATTAAAAATAAAGGAGAGCGGGGAATCCTCGCTTTCCTTTTTCTTTTGGTGCGCTTGACAAGCAGTTTTATCTGTCGTATAATAAATAAAAATCTTTTTTGGGAGAAAAAATATGATCTATACCGTTACCTTGAATCCTTCTATTGATTACATCGTTAGGTTAAATACGTTCATGCTTGGTGCTGTCAATCGCGCGCAAAAAGAAACGGCTGTTCCGGGCGGAAAAGGGATCAATGTTTCTGTGATGCTCGCAAGACTTGGCGTGGAAAATACCGCCCTTGGTTTTCTTGCCGGTTTTACGGGCGATGAGATTCGAAAAGAGGTGCGTGCGCGCGGTGTGCGAGAGGATTTTTCCATGCTTTCCGATGGTTTTTCCCGCATCAACGTAAAGCTGAAGGCAGGAGAGGAAACTGAAATCAATGGAAATGGTCCTGAAATTTCACGCAAAGATATGGACGCATTGATGCAAAAGCTTTCTTTCTTGCAGGTGGGCGATATTCTGGTGCTTTCGGGCAGTGTGCCGAATTCCGTGCCGGATACGGTCTATTGTGATATCATGCACGCACTCGGCAAAGACGTAAAAATCGTCGTGGACGCGGCCGGTGCGCTCCTTTGGGACGTTTTGCCGTGTCGTCCTTTTTTGATCAAACCCAATCACCATGAGCTTTCCGCGCTTTTTAATACACCGATTGAAACGCGTGCCGAAGTCGTTTTTTATGCAAAAAAACTAAAAGAGCTGGGTGCGCAAAACGTTCTTGTTTCCATGGCGGAAAAGGGTGCGATCCTCTTAGCGTCGGACGGCGAAATTTATGAAGCTACAGCTCCGCAGGGGAAGGTTCTCAACTCCGTTGGTGCCGGGGATTCGATGGTGGCAGGCTTCCTTGCCGGATATCTCGACGGGGAAAACTATGAAAAAGCGCTGAAAATGGGCATTGCGGCAGGGAGCGCCAGTGCGTTCTCCGAGGATCTCGCGCAAGGTGAATCTGTTTTCTCTCTCTATGAAAAAATCAATCAAAAAATGATTGAATAAAAATACATATTTATGAATTTTTTATGAAAAAGGTATTGACAAATTGAGTAAATGCGTGTAAAATATAAAACATCTTTCCACAGAACGAAAAAGACAGTGATCGGAAAAGAGTAAGGACGATGAAAGTCTGCAGAGAGCCATCGGTTGGTGCGAGATGGTGACAAGTAACCTCCCGAAATACATTTCGTGAGTCGTGCGTGCTTAACCGTATGGGGCGTGCGCAACGGGTTCGACCGTTATATCGAAGACATGGTTTCATGTTAGTGAGTCCGTATGCGTGAGTATGCGGAGAAACAAGGTGGTAACGCGGAATTTATTTTCGCCCTCGTGCAAATTTTACGTTTTGTGCGAGGGTGATTTTTTATTTTAATCTTCTATGAAAAGAGGGAAAACATTATGAAAATGTTCAAAAGAATTTGTGCGCTCGTTTTGGCGGCCACACTCATGCTCGCGCTCGTATCTTGCGGCGAACAGACCGAAAAAGACACCTACACCGTCGGTATCAGCCAGATTGTAGCTCACCCTGCACTTGATGCAGCAACAGAAGGCTTCCAGCAGGCATTGAAAGATATTCTCGGTGAAGACAAAGTTGTTTTCAACGTACAGAATGCAGCAAACAGCCCTGACACTTGTGCTACGATCGCCAATACTTTCGTAAACCAGAAAGTTGATCTTATCATGGCAAACGGTACCCCCGCACTTCAGGCTGCCGCAAACGCTACGATGGATATCCCCGTTCTTGGTACTTCCATCACCGCTTACACTGTGGCTCTCGGTCTTGATGAAGAAACCTTCACAGGCGTTGTTGGTGGTAACATCTCCGGTGCATCTGACCTTGCTCCTCTCGATCAGCAGGCGCAGATGATCATTGACCTTATTCCGAGTGCAAAGACGGTTGGTCTTCTTTACTGCTCCGCAGAACCTAACTCCACTTACCAGGTTGCTCAGGTCAAAAAATACCTCGAAGCTAAAAATCTCACCGTAAAAGAATATGCTTTTGCAGGTTCTGAAGACGTTGTGACTGTTACACAGAAAGCCGCTGCTGAATGTGATGCACTTTACGTTCCTACCGATAATACCGCTGCTGCCTGCGCACAGACCATCTACGGCGCGATGACAGAAAAGAAACCTCTCATCGCAGGTGAATCGGGCATTTGCTCCGGTTGTGGTATTGCAACACTTTCCATTAGCTACTATGACCTCGGTTACCTTACCGGTGAAATGGCTGCGAAGATCCTCAAAGGCGAAGCTGACATTTCCGAAATGGAGATCGGCTACGTTGATACTTTCACAAAGCAATACAACAAAGCAATTTGTGATGACCTCGGTATTGATACCGCTGCACTTGAAAGCCAAGGTTACGTTGCAATTCAGTAATTGATTTTTATAATTTATGCGAATTACGTCGGCATTATTATGTCGACGTAATCTCGCTGTATAGGTTTATTTGAAAGGAAATACATTTCATGCTAAATTATCTTGCATCTTTGCCCGGTGCGATTGCGCAGGGCATCATCTGGGGTATCATGGCGATCGGTGTTTATATCACCTATCGAATTCTTGATATTGCCGATCTTACCGTTGACGGCACGATCTGCACCGGTGCCGCTGTCTGCGCGGTGATGGTCGTTCGCGGTCAATCTGTTTGGGTTGCGATCCTTTGCGCTGTGCTTGCCGGTATGCTGGCAGGACTTTTGACAGGTCTTTTCCATACGTTTATGGGAATCCCCGCGATCCTTTCCGGTATTTTGACGCAGCTTATTCTTTGGTCTGTCAACCTAAAGATCATGGGCTTTGCGTTTTCACCTGTGCAGAAAAGTGCCGCAAACGTAGCGCTTCCTGCAAGAAATTATGATCTTTTGATCTCTCAGATGGAACGCCCCGAAGCGATCGTTGTCCTTGAGCTTTTTGCCATTGTGATCATCGGTCTTTTGTATTGGTTCTTTGGTACAGAATTTGGTTCCGGTATCCGTGCAACAGGTGCAAACCTTAATATGAGCAGTGCGCAGGGCATCAATACCAATGCTATGAAGATCGTAGGTCTTGTGATCTCCAACGGTATCGTGGCACTTTCCGGTGCGCTTCTTGCGCAGTATCTCGGTAACTCCGATATCAATATGGGTAAGGGCGCGATCGTTATCGGTCTTGCTGCCGTTATCATCGGTGAAGCACTCTTTTCTTGGCTTTCCAGAAACAATTTCGCACTGAAGCTGATCGTAGTTGTTCTCGGTGGTATTGTTTATTACATCGTTTACGCGACCGTTATTTATCTCGGCTTGGATTCCAACTATCTGAAGATGCTTTCCGCGCTTGTAGTTGCAATTTTCCTTGCGATCCCTTATTGGAAGAAAAAATATTTTTCCGGCAAGAAGAGTATTTTTGCAAAACTTAAAAAGAAAGGTGGAGAATAAAGATGCTGGAACTTGTTAATGTACAAAAAACATTTTTCCCCGGCACCGTCAATGCTAAAAAAGCGCTTTGCGGTGTAGATCTTCACCTAAATCCCGGCGATTTTGTCACAATTATCGGTGGTAACGGCGCGGGAAAATCCACCACGCTCAATGCTGTTGCCGGTGTTTTCCCCATCGACGAAGGCTCGATCAAAATCGATGGCATAGATGTGGCACACCTTCCTGAACACAAACGCGCAAAATATATCGGCAGAGTTTTTCAGGATCCGATGACAGGTACGGCAGCGACGATGGAAATTCAGGAAAATCTTGCGATCGCGGCACGCCGTGGCGAAAGAAGAACGCTTCGCTGGGGTATCTCCTCCAAGGAGAAAAAACATTTTCGTGAACTGCTTTCTATCCTTGAGCTTGGCTTGGAAGACCGTATGACGGCAAAAGTCGGATTGCTTTCGGGTGGTCAAAGACAAGCATTGACGCTTCTCATGGCAACGCTCAAACAGCCGAAGATCCTCCTTCTTGACGAGCATACTGCCGCACTTGACCCGAAGACCGCGGCAAAGGTTTTGGAAATTTCCGATATGCTGATCGCGGAAAATCATCTTACCGCGATGATGGTCACACACAACATGAAAGACGCTATCGCACACGGCAACCGCCTTATCATGATGAATGAAGGTAAGATCATTTTTGACGTTTCCGGTGAAGAAAAGAAAAATCTCACTGTAGAAGCACTTGTGCAGAAATTCTCCGCTTCCGGCGGCGAAGGTCTTAGCGACAGAACACTTCTTGCGAAATAAAATAAAGAACCGAGCAATTTTGTTGCTCGGTTTTTTGCTGGATTTCGAGGATAAAAGCGAAAGATCAAAAGTGGAAATTTTTCGCCGTGGTGATCCCTTGATGGCTCTCCAGCCAACGCATTGCATTCCATGCATAGACGGCGGCACCGATGGGGAGTGCGTTTTCATCGAATTTTACTTTCGGGTGATGCTGAGGGAAAGGGAAGCCTTTGGAGATTTCTCCTGCCGCAAGTGCTATCATGACGGAAGGAACCGCATGGCTGACGTAAGCAAAATCTTCTGAGCCGCTTCCTTTCATGTTTTTTTCGCCTGCTTCGTTCATGGAAGGGAAATCCGAGGTGGAGAAGGCTTTTTCTTTGCCGAGAAGCCCCATCGTGAAATTGGTCACGTCGCGAGAGAGCGTTTCGTCATTGACAAGCGCAGGACAGCCTTTGACAAAAAGTACGTCAGCGCGCGCACCAAAGGCTTCCGCGATCGGTTCCGCGATTTCTTTGATTCTCTTTTTGAGAAAATCACGGATATTATCATCGAATGCGCGTAGAGAACCCTCCATCGTGATGCTTTCGGGAATGACGTTTGCCGCACTACTTGTCGTTTCAAATTTTCCGACGGTCAAGACGGCAACGTCTGTGCTTGCCAGTTCTCTTGCGTGGATCTCTTGCAAAGCGATCAAAATATGTGCGCCAACGGTGATCGGATCCACACCGAGATGGGGCATAGAACCATGCGCGCCTTTGCCGAAAACGCGAATGATGAAATAATCAGCCGCAGGCGCGCTGATGCCGGGCGCGGAGATCATAGCGGTTCCCGTTTGAAACGGAACGCCTGCCAAAACGTGAAGCATCATCGCCGCATCGACGGGCGGGTTTTCCAAAACACCGTCTCTCATCATATCCATCGCCCCCTCCAGCGTTTCTTCTGCCGGTTGAAACATAAGTTTTACGGTGCCGCCAAGCTCCTCCTCGTGTTTTTTCAAGATAGCGGCGGCGCCGAGGAGCATTGACGTGTGCATATCATGTCCGCAAGCGTGCATGTTGCCATTTTCGGAAGGAAATGATACGTAGGATTCTTCTTCGATCGGCAATGCGTCCATATCGGCGCGCAAAAGAAAGCATTTCCCCTTTTTTGTGCCAATGGTGGCAACGATTCCCGATCTTCCGCATTTTCGCGGATATAGCCCCATTTTTTCCAGTTCATTTTTGACGTATTCATATGTGCTCGACAAATCAAAGCCAAGCTCCGCATGGGTGTGTAAATAATGATAATGTGTTTTGAGCATTGACATGCTGTCCATTGCTTCCTTTAAGATTTCCGTGTGTTTCATAGATCGTTTCCTTTCTTTTTTGTTTTTCGTGGTTTAGTATATCCCGAAGGAAAGAAAATATGAAGTTTGATGTGTTCAAGGCGAAAAATGAGCGATTCCTTCAAAAAACTATTGCTTTTTTATGAGAATGTGCTATAATAAAAACATCAAGAAACAGAGTAGACGACAGTGAGTTTTAAGTGCCGAATTTACGGGGAGTTGATTTTCGGACGAAAACAAATTTTGTTGCTGTACTGCCGTCGCATCCCGCTGTTACATATTTGTCCGATGCGTACTTTTTGGTATGCTTTTTCGGGCTTTGTGTATATGCGCGCGTCTGTTATTACGGAGGTGCATTTTTTATGTCAAAAATCAGAAAAAAACGCAATTTTAAGAATTTCAGAGAAGCTCTTCTTAAAATGACGGTCTGTGCGATGATGATCGCGCTTTCTGTGATTTTCTGTCGGCTTTTCGGCTTTCCGCAAAACGGTGTCACTCGTGTTGAACTGGGCTTTTTACCGATCGCCTTCGTTGCGGTGCTTTACGGTCCGCTTTGGTCGATGCTGTCTTATGGCATTGCGGATT
Organism: uncultured Lachnospiraceae bacterium; assembly: GCA_964466625.1. Lineage (GTDB taxonomy): Bacteria > Bacillota > Clostridia > Oscillospirales > CAG-272 > QALR01. Next base: position 20,575 of record CAYXQF010000004.1, read on the forward strand.
TTATCGGTGCATTGATTTTCACGGGTGTCAATCCCTTTATCACGCTTTGTAAGATCGTGTTCGGCGCGTTGATGGGACTTGCGTTTTATAAGAGAGAAAAGATCGGACTTTTGCGAAACATCATCTTTTTCGTGATTGTAGGCCTCTTGATCGATTGCGTGATGATGACGCCTATTTTCGTTTTTTATTTTGGATATAATTGGGGGGCAGCGCTCGCTTACCGCCTCGTTGGCGTTGCGGTCAATACGCCTGCGCGAATCATTGTTATGGGACTTGCTGATAAATTTATTCTTCCGCCGCTGAAAAAACAGGTTTTCGGCAAAAAAAGCGGCTTTGCGGCATATGCAAACGGCTTTCAGGCGGTTCCTCGTCTTGGCCTTGCACGCATCACATATTTGATGCATTTGCTCGGCGATCCGCAGGATAAGCTTCGTTGTATTCACGTTGCAGGTACGAACGGAAAGGGTTCTGTTTGTGCGTTTACGGAATCTATTTTGCGTGCTGCTGGATATAAGGTTGGTAAATATATTTCTCCGAATCTTGTTCGTGTAAATGAACGTATCAGCTTTTGCGGTGAAGAGATCTCCGATGCGGATCTGACCGCGCTTCTCGCAAAGATTGAAAAGCTGATTCCCGATGCAGAGAAGGAATTGAACGATAAAATTTCTCAATTTGAAATCTGGACGGCAGCGGCATTCTGCTATTTTGCAGAGAAAAAGCCTGATTACGTTGTTTTGGAAACGGGTTTGGGCGGTGAATTTGATGCGACGAACGTCATCTCGTCCAACGTGATGTCTGTGATCACACAGATCGACATTGATCACACCGAATATCTCGGCAACACCATCGAAGAGATCGCAAAAACCAAAAGCAAGATCATCAAAGTGAAATGCGAAAGCGGTGTGACGGTTGTTTCCGCGCAAGGCGCGGCGGCGATTGATGTGATCGGCGAAGAAGCAAAGGCATGCGGTACAAAACTCATCGTTCCGAAGGAAGCGGTCTGCGAGGGTACTTCTGAAATATACGAAGTGATCTCTTATGGCGGCATGCAGAAACTACGTTTGGGACTTGGTGGTGTTTATCAGATCGGAAACGCCTGCACCGCGATCGAATGTGCGTTGTCGCTTGGCATTTCGGAAGATGCGATTCGTGAAGGCTTGCTTCTCGCGAAAAATCCTGCGCGTTTTGAGATCATCGACCGTGATCCTACGGTGATCTATGACGGCGGACACAACCCGAATGGTGTTCGTTCACTGAAAGCTTCCATTGATCGCTATTATCCCGAAACACCGCGCGCTGTGGTTTTCGCCTGTATGGCGGATAAAGAATTTATGCCTTCGCTTTCCATGTTGAATGATGGAAAGAGTAAATTTGTTTTCACCACAGTGCAAGAAAATCCCCGTGCCATGGGTGCGGAAGCACTTTGTGGGGCGGCGAAGGACGGCGGCATTGACGGCGAATGGCGCGCTACGCTGAAAGAAGCGATCGCGCACGCAAAGACTTTGGCACCGCTTGTTGTTGTTTGCGGCTCGCTCTATCTTTATAAAGATTTGTTTTAATAAGAATAATAAACCCCGACAGATTTTTTTAGTCTGTCGGGGTTTGCTTTAGTTTGATAGATAATATAATAGGTTAATAAAACAGTAATTTTCCTGCTTCCGCATACAGTTTTGGAGAGGTCTGCGGATATGTAAGCTCGTCGGGCAGGGTATCGAATACCTTTATTTCTTTCATTTCACTTTCGGGAAGTTCGCCAAGGGAGTGAACTACTGCTAAGAAAACCATGCCATTTGAACAGGCTTGCGAATTGAATCCCCAATAGTCGCAAACAGGATAGATGTCGGCATCTTGAATGCCGCTTTCCTCAAAAAGTTCACGGCGAGCACATTCCAGCGGCGTTTCGCCTGCTTCGATATGGCCGCCTTGTGTTTCCCATGTATCACGCTTCTTGTGCCTTGAGAGCACCCATTTCCCTTGATAAGAGGTGCAGATAACTGTGTACTTATATCGTTCGAGGTATCCAAGCGGGTATATCCTACATTGTAGATTTTTGCGGATCGCTTCACGGTCAAGCGTAGGAGCGTCTAAATCAACACCGAGTTCTTTGCATTTTTCGATGGCAAGGTCATGACCTTGCAACGCTGCCTTTCGATACCAAAATATCGCCTGTTCCACATCTCTCTCCACACCGATAGCTTCCTCGTGAAACCAAGCGAGGTTGCATTGCCCATCACGGTCACCGTGGTCGGCGGCTCTGCGTGTCCAATAGACCGCTTTTTCAAGGTCTTTTTCTACACCCAGACCGTCATAATAGAAATAGCCGATTTGGCATTCTGCCAAAGGATAGCCCTGCTCCGCTAAGAGCAAATGCCCCTCAAAGCATTTTTCATATTGCTTTGTATTGAAGAATTTTTCAATCAGTTCGTTGCAAATATCTAATTCTTTACAGGGTTTGTAATACTCGTTTGCCATACCATCGCTCCCACAAATTCAAATTTATCGTTCCGTTTTATCACAAGTTTCGCATGGATATTACAAAAGCGTCGGGCGAAACTCATGCTTTTAAATTTACACGAGCGTGTCCAAAGGCTCCCTCTCGGAGGGCGCCGTCTTGCTCAACTCATTATACCACAAAATCGGCAGAGGAGCAATACCTCTGCCGAAATCTGCAAACAAGACCTTTATGAGAAAACGCTTAAAGCTTTTCCTTTTTTGCCTATTATGCCGTCATCAAAAGATTCATAAATTCTTCGCCCGTGATGGTTTCTTTTTCATAGAGGTGTTTTGCGATGATATCAAGCTTCGTGCGATTTTCCAGCAGGATCTTTGCCGCTTTTTCGTGTTGTTTTTTCACGAGTGCCACCACTTGACGGTCGATCTCCGTTTGTGTTTCTGCCGAGCAAGCGAGGGAAGTGTCGCCGCCGAGATATTGTGAGGTGACGGTTTCCATCGCAACCATATCGAATTTTTCGCTCATGCCAAAGCGTGTGATCATGGAGCGAGCAAGTTTCGTTGCCATTTCAATATCGTTGGAAGCACCCGTGGTGACGGAACCGAGCGCGATCTCTTCTGCCGCTCTGCCGCCCGTGTAGGTGGCGATCTTGTTTTCAATCTCTTCTTTGGTCATCAGATAGTGGTTGTTTTCCTCGACTTGCATGGTGTAGCCGAGCGCACCCGATGTGCGCGGAACGATGGTGATCTTTTGCACAGGAGCAGATCCGGTTTGCATCGCCGCCACAAGCGCGTGGCCCACTTCATGGTAAGCAACGTAAAGCTTTTCTTTATCCGTGAGGATCGCGTTTTTCTTTTGATAGCCCGCAATGACAACTTCGATACTTTCTTCCAGATCCGCTTGTGTTGCGGCATTTCTGCCTTGTCGCACAGCACGCAGTGCGGCTTCATTGACGATGTTTGCAAGTTCTGCACCCGACGCGCCCGATGCCATTTTGGCAACGTGTGTGAAGTCTACGTTCGGTGCGAGCTTGATCTTTTTCGCGTGAACACGCAGGATCGCCTCTCTGCCTTTAAGATCGGGAAGCTCCACGGGAACGCGTCTGTCAAAACGTCCGGGACGTGTCAAGGCAGGATCAAGTGTTTCGGGACGGTTGGTCGCCGCCAAAATGATGACGCCTGTATTGCCTTCAAAGCCGTCCATTTCTGTGAGAAGCTGATTGAGTGTTTGTTCGCGTTCGTCATTGCCGCCCATGTGTGCGCTTCGTTTGCCGCCGATGGCATCAATTTCGTCGATAAAAACGATGCAAGGCGCTTTTTCTTTGGCTTGTTTGAAAAGATCGCGCACCTTGGAAGCACCCATACCAACGAACATTTCCACAAATTCCGAACCGGACATGGAGAAAAAGGGAACGTTGGCTTCTCCTGCAACTGCTTTGGCAAGCATGGTCTTACCCGTGCCGGGAGGGCCGACGAGCAAGATACCTTTTGGCATAGAAGCGCCGATCTCGGTGAATTTTCGGGGATTGTGGAGATAATCGACGATCTCCGCGAGGTTTTCTTTGGCTTCATCTTCACCTGCCACATCGGAAAATTTGATGCCGTCAGAGGATTTTACATATACTTTGGCGTTACTTTTTCCGAGATTGAACATCATGGAATTATTACCGTCTTTTCCCATCATGCGCTTGGTCAGCCATTTGCCGAGAAGCATAAAGATCGCGATCGGGATCACCCAGCTAAATAGTAGATTGAGAAAGAGAGAAGGTTCTTCCACGATCTCTTTGTCAAACACAGCGCCGGAAGCTCGCAAACGTTCGGTGAGCCCATCGTCGGGCATCAGCCCCGTGCGATAAATTTTGCCTTCATGATCGGCAAAGAGGATCTCAGTTTCGGTTACTTGCACCTCTGCGATCTCGCGATTTTCCGTCATCGTCATGAACGTACCGTAATCAACATATTGGATCTGCATTTGATTCAGCAGAGGCATCAGCACGAAATTAAAGATCACGATTACCACAAGCACGATACAGTAATACAAAATCAGTTTGTTTTTCGGCTTTTTCGTTTCTTTTGTTTTCATCTGTTAAATAATCCTTTTCTAAAAATGATATGATTTTACTATCATTAGTATAGACTTATTTTGTGAATAAATCTTGCGGATAATTTGTCCAAATCGTGAAAATGAAAATGTAGCATTCGCACGGAGAAAAATTTTTGATGAATTTTGCCCTCTTTTTTGAAATAATAAGAAAAAATATCAATATCGTCCAAAAAACGAGCAACATAAGATGTTGATTATTTTTCTTATTGGATTTAAAATAGAATTATATGTAATTTATGTTTTTATGAGTATAAGGGGAGGAATGTAAATGATTTATGAAGAAAAAAGCGTTCTCCGCTTTGGTATCGTCGGTTGCGGCATGATAGCCGCTGTTCATGCGCAGGCACTTCGTTCCATTGACGGCGTGGAGCTTGTCGGCGTTGCCGATGCGATCCTTCAGAGTGCTGTTTCTTTTGCGAAGCGCTTTGACATCACCGCTTATGAAAGCTATGAAGATATGCTTGCGGATCAAACGATTGACGTGATTTGTATTTGCACGCCGAGTGGCTTTCATGCGAAAAATGCACTTGATGCACTTCACGCAGGAAAGCACGTTGCGGTGGAAAAACCGATGGCGATGAACGTGCATGATGCGGACGAGATCATCGATATGGCGAATCGGTGCGGAAAGCTTGTGACAGTCATTTCTCAGCTTCGTTTTGCTCCGGACGTGCTTCGCTTAAAAAAAGCATTGGACGAAAAGCGCCTTGGTACGCTGAAGATGTGTGATCTTTATATGAAATATTGGCGTGAGGAATCTTATTATGGCGGAAGTCCCTGGAAAGGTAATCTCGCGCTTGACGGCGGTGTTTTGATGAATCAGGGTATTCACGGCATTGATCTTTTGCGATATCTTGTCGGTGGTGTCACCGTTGTCGGCAGTATTACCGATCATTTGACACATCAAATCGAAGCGCCCGATACGGCGATTGCGCTTCTTCGTTTTGATTGCGGTGCCTTGGGCGTGGTGGAGGCTTCCACCGCGGCATATCCCGGCTTTGATATGAAGCTGGAGATCATCGGTGACCGAGGATATGCGATTTTTAAAGAAAATCGTCTGGAAAGCTTGATCATTGACGGCAAAGAAGAAGTGATGCCGGGAGAAAATCACGTTTCTGACGGAACTGCAAACGATCCTGCGGCGCTTGGTTTTGGCAAGCATGCCAAACAGCTTTCGCTCTTTGCACAAGCGATCCGCGGAAAATGTCCTGTCCCTGTGGAAGCGGAAGCAGGACGCGGTGCCGTGGCACTCATTATGGATATTTATCAAATAAAACAATGACGAAAACCGCAGATGCGGTGAAAGGAGATCTATATGGAAAAACTTGCACTTTTGGGCGGAAAACCAGTCATTGAAAATGGCCCCGGCAAAAAGCTTTTTGGCTAGCCGATCATCACGGAAGAAGATGAAGCGGCAGCCCTTGATGTCATTCGCAACAATAAATTCTCCGGAACGGACATTACGGAGAAATTTCAGAATGAATTTGCCGCATGGCAGGGCACGGAATATGCGCTGGCTTTCTGCAATGGCACTGCGGCATTGACTGCATCTATGTTCGCGATCGGTCTTGGTATGGGAGATGAGATCATTTGCCCCACCAAAACTTATTGGGCGAGCATTACACAGGCGGCAAACTTCGGTGCATCGGCAGTTTTCTGTAATATTGATGAAAATCTCAGTATGGATCCCGATGACGTGGAACGTTGTATCACCGATAAAACCAAAGCGATCATGGTCGTTCACTATTTCGCATATCCTTGCGATATGGATCGTATCATGGACATCGCAAAACGCCACAATTTGTATGTGATCGAAGACGTTTCTCATGCGCAGGGCGGTCTTTATAAAGGTAAAAAGCTTGGCACGTTCGGTGACGTGGCGGCAATGTCGCTGATGAGTACAAAATCTTTTGCCGCAGGTGAGCTTGGTGTTCTCGTGACCAACACCAGACGTTATTACGAACGCGCGATCGCTTTTGCACACTACGAACGCAATAACGAAAACTACATCAAGGAATGTGAGGAACTGAAACCTTACGCGCGTATTGCACTCGGCGGCATCAAGGGCAGAGCCAATCAGCTTTGCACCGCAATGGCAAGAGTTCAGCTTAAATATTATGATGAACGTTGCGCAGAAATTCGCCGTGCCATGAACTATTTCTGGGATCTGCTGGAAGGTCTTCCCGGAATCCGTGCGATCCGCGTAGATGAGTCCACTGGCTCCAATATGGCAGGTTGGTATTGCCCTCACGGTCTTTATTTGCCCGAAGAGCTTGGCGGTCTTTCTGTTAAACGCTTCTGTGAAGCGGTTCGTGCAGAGCTTGGTGGCGGCATCTGCTGGGACGGCGGTAACTACTGCTTACATAAACACGAATTTTTCAAAACTTTCGACCTTTTTGGTATCGGCAAGCCCACTCGTGTGGCATTTGCAAGCCGCGACGTGCGTGAAGATGACGCACGCATTGATCCATCTGCGGAAATTTGCTGCTTTGCGGTTCCGTGGTTCAAGCATTTTGATAAAGAATGGATTGAAAAATATGCGGCAGCATATCGCAAGGTTGTTGAAAATCACGATCAGCTTTTGGAAAAAGACAATGATAAATCTCAAGGCGGTCGTTGGTACGGTCAAAGCAACAATGAATAATTGACAAACCCCGTATTTTGTGCTATGATTTGAATAAATCATGGAAAGCGAGGTATAGCGAATGCCGTCAAACGTGAAACAGGCGATGGGGATCACCTTTGATGATCCGAATTTTCGCTTGATCATAAGAACCGATTGCGTTTCTAATATTGATGATCCGAATCGAATTTCAAAAGCACTTCATGAGGAGATAGAGCTGAAATATTTTTATGAAGGAAGCTCTACGCTTCTTGTCGGCACCGATACTGTTGCGGCGCAGGCTGGAGATCTTGTGATCATGAACCCTTACGAACTTCATTCCACGATCCGCTTCGGAGAAGAAAAAGGAAAATACCATCTTTTTATGCTGGATCCTGATTTTTTCTTTGGCGGCAGTGCCGGGGGCTTTGATCTCAGACGAAAGCTTCTGGGTGGAGAGATCTGCTTTTCCACGCTTGTGCGAGGAGATCCCCGTATTCCGGAGCTGATCTTTCGCGCGGTGGAGATGAAAAAGACAAAACCCCCCTATTATCAGCTTTCTTTGCGTGGAATCATGCTGGAGCTTTTTGCTATCATTTTGCGTGATTACACGAAAAAGATCGGTGAGGACGAGCTTGGAAATGAAAATATCCGATATTTTGAAACGGTGGAACCTGCTATCCAAAAGATCCGCGACGGCTATGCCGAAAAGATTTCGACAGATGATCTGGCAGTTCTTTGCCGCGTGAGCAAATGTCATTTTTGCCGTGTCTTCAAAAAAGCGACGGGGCAAACGGCCATGCAGTATCTCACGGATTACCGACTCAAAATTGCAGACGTAATTTTGAAAGGTTCCAACAAAAGCGTGGCACAAGTCGCATCGTTGTGTGGCTTTGATGACGAAGGCTATTTTTGCCGTTGTTATAAGAGAAAATTTGGAGAACCACCGGGCAGAAATCGCACCGGAAAAACGTAAAATAAAAAGCGCTTATGAAAAGATATAATCCCCTTAAAGTAGTCTTGAAAACTTTTTGTTTTTTCAAGTGTCTACTCTAAGGGGATTATATCAAAATTCATAAGCGCTTTCTTTTGTTTATTTATCCATAAAAGTATCAAGGAAATAAGCGTTGGTGTTCGCAGGATAACCCTTTTCATCAATGACGGTGATGCGAACGTAAACGTCTGTGGGATCCACGGGGAAGGAAACTTCTGTCAGCGCGACACCGTTTTCCGCGAAGCGACATTTGGATTTGCGACGTCCTGTGTTGAGGATCACGCGATCCGCATCGGAGCAGGTGACGTGGATCTTGCCGTCTTCGTACCAAAGATCATAGATGGCAGGACCTTGCGATGCGTAGAAATTGCCGTCCAGCATTGCCTGCATGATCGTTTTATAATCCAGTTTTTCAGCTTTAATAACGGTAAAGCCGCCGAAAGAGTCCCAATCGCGGGAATCTGCAGGATAAGCATTATGGTTATCGTCCGTGGCAATGCAATAGATGCGCTTGCCGCCGCGAAGCATATCGTCATAGATCTGCGGAACGTAGTCCTGATAGCCCGCCGCCACACAACCGTAGTTGCAGATCTCCATCGCGTGCATATGGTGATAATTCATGTATTGCTCGTAATTTTCCAGCGACCATGTGGGGTGATTATAAGTAACGTAGAAGCCTGCATCACGCGCACGCTTCATCATGTCATTGACACATTCGAGATTATATACGCGAACGTAATCGGGTTCATTTTCATCGTATTTCAAAAGATGACGGTAAGTATCCGCACAGTATCTCGTTCTGTGGTAGCAAACCTGCTTTGCGTTTTCGGGATCGAGCGCGATGGCACAGAAGTGGCATGTCTTATCAAAACCTGCCGGTCTGCCGCGGTAAGGCTCGCTGACGTCGAGCTCATAACCGACAAGCGCCAAGAAATTTTCATCGGTCAGATGGGATTGATCGACCATCACGTTGTGATCGGTGAAAGCTATGATGGCATAGCCTTTTTCCATATAGATCTCTTTGAGCTGTTCGGGTGTGAGCTTACCGTCGGAATAGGTGGAATGACAATGGAGATTTGCCTTGAACCAAGTTCCGCTTTGAGGAAGCAAATATTTTTTCATGTGTTTATCCTCCTAAATCAATAGATACCGTAAAGTGCGGTAAATTTTTTCGTGAGATAATCAATATAATACTGTGCATCGAATTTGCCACAGGTCATTTCCAGCAGTTCACCGGGGTTATAAAGGCTTGCGTGACGATGGATATGTTCACCGAGCCAAGCCTTGACCTCGGAAAGCTTGCCGCCCATGATGAGTGCTTGGATATCACCGAGCTCTTCTTCCATTTTTGCGAGCATTTGTGCGCCGTAAGCACTGCCAAGCGCGTAGGACGGGAAATAACCGAAGCTTCCGCCTGACCAATGAGAATCCTGCAAGCAACCCATGGTGTCGCTGGGAACGTCCACACCGAGATATTCTTTATAAAGGCGATTCCATTCCTTAGGAACGTCGCAGACAGCAAGCTCACCTGCGATGAGTTTCTTTTCGATCTCATAGCGAACCATGACGTGAAGCGAATAGGTCAACTCATCGGCTTCGGTGCGGATCAGCGAAGGCTCTGCTTTGTTTACTGCACGGCAGAAGAAGGAAGCATCGACTTCGGAAAGCTGAATGGGGAAAAGCTCACGAAGCTTGGGGAAGACGAGATTGACAAAAGCGAAGCTTCTGCCGATGATATTTTCAAAGAAACGGCTCTGGCTTTCATGAATACTCATGGAAACACCGCCTGCAAGTGTGGTATAGCTGTATTTATCATCACAGCCGAGCTCATAGATGGCATGACCTGCCTCGTGAATAACAGAATACATCGAGCTTGCGAGATTATGCTCGTAATAATGTGTGGTGATACGCACGTCTTTGTTGTTGAAATTGGTGGTGAAGGGGTGTTCGGATTCCGCAATGCCGCAGTAACCGCGATCGATGCCGAGAACCTCCATCAGATATTCGGAATATTTACGCTGAATGTCGATGGGATAGGAATAGTGAAGGAAACTGTCGTCCATCGGTTCGATAGTTGCGATCTTTTCGATGAGCGGAACGATAGCGGCGCGAAGCTTGCCGAAGAAAATGTCGAGCGTTTCCATGGTAAGACCTTCTTCATATTCATTCAAAAGCGCATCATATGCAGGAAGATTCGGATTATAATAGCCTGCAAATTTGCGGTTGAACTCCACGATCTTTTCAAGATAGGGCGCGAAGGCAGGAAAATCATTTTCATTTTTTGCTTTTTCCCAGACCGCTTGTGCATTGCTTATAAGAACGGTGTAGTCCACGTATTCGTTTTGGGGAATACGGGAAAGCTGATCACAGCTCTTGCGCAAGATGGCAGTGCGACGGCACTCCTCGTGAGAAAGCTCATCTGTATGCGCTTCCAGATAAGAGAGAAGCTCACGATTTTCGGGTGCGGCGATGACTTCATAAAGATAGCCGCTGAGGATACCCATCGTTTTGCTTCTGCCTTCGGTGGTGTTTTTGGGAGCGACGGTTTCCGCGTCGAGCTCAATCACACCGATGGCATGCTGAAAGGCAGCGATCTTTGCTTCCACAGCAGAGAGTGCTTCCAATGCGGCTTTGGTATCGGTAAAATTCATGTTAATCTCCATTCTTGATCATGTGATTGTTTTTTTGTTTATATTATAACAGACGGTCGAATAAATTGCAAGGCGAAATTCGTTTTTGTCAATGCTCTGTTGCATGAATTGACAACATGCGGAAAATGTGGTAAACTGTAAATAATAAACAAAAATATGAGGTTTTATCAAAATGGCAATGGAAAAACAGATCAAAAATCAAGTTTTTGATGAGGAGCGTGCGCTTTATCATCTTCAAAATACGGAAGTTTTGGATTGTACGTTTGCAGGTCCTGCTGACGGTGAATCCGCACTGAAAGAATGTCGGAATATTGAGGTGAGAAACTGCGCTTTCTCTTTGCGCTATCCGCTTTGGCACGTGAATGGATTTGAAGCGGAAAACTGCAATTTTGATGAAAAGGCGAGAGCGGCAGTCTGGTATGGAGAGAACGGCACGTTCAAGAACTGTGTTTGCAACGGTATCAAGATCTTGCGCGAATGTAATCATGTGAAGATGGAACATTGTGAGGCAAATTCGCCTGAATTTGGCTGGAAATGCTCGGATATTGCGCTTACGGATTCCAAGGTGACGGCGGAATACGTCTTTTTGGACAGTCGTGATATCACGCTTGATCGCTTCGAACTCAAAGGCAAATATTCTTTTCAGTACGTAGAAAATTTACATATTAAAAATAGCTTTCTGGATACCAAAGACGCCTTTTGGCACGCAAAAAATATCACGGTGGAGGATAGCGTTGTCAAGGGTGAATATCTTGCGTGGTTTTCAGAAGGGCTTACCTTGATCCGCTGTAAGATCATTGGTACACAGCCGCTTTGCTATTGCAAGGATCTGAAGCTGATTGATTGCACGATGGAAGGCTGTGACCTTTCGTTTGAATATTCCGACGTGGAAGCAACGGTGATCGGTCATGTGGATTCCATTAAAAATCCCAAGTCCGGCACGATCTGTGTGGATTCTGTGGGTGAGATCATTCGTGAAGACGCCGTTACGAAATGTACGGGCACGGTGATCGTCGGCGGCGAAAAAAGATGATGATGAACGAACGAAAAGAAATTCCGCTTTGGGACGGTACGCCCCCGTATGCCGTGGAAGGTGATCTTTTGCCGACTGTTATGCCGTTTCTTGTGAATAACGCTAAGTATGCGGTTGTGATTTTTCCCGGTGGGGGATATTTTCAGCTTAGTGTGCAAAGTGAGGGTGTCGCTATTGCAAAAGCATTGAACGAAAAAGGAATTTCGGCTTTTGTGGTTCGATATCGGTATGCACCTTCGGACGGACGTGCGATCCTTGCAGACGGGATCCGCGCAATGCAGTTTGTCCGCCATCATGCGAGCGCGTTTGGGCTTGCGAAGGACAAGATTGCCGTTCTTGGTTTTTCCGCAGGAGGACATCTTGCTATGTTGGTAGCACAACATTCTTCATCGGAAAAAACAGATGCGATCAGTTTAGAGGATTCTCGCCCTGATGCTTGTGTGCTTGGCTATCCCGTGGTAACACTCGGTGATGGTACGTTTCCGACAATGCCCCCTATTTTTCTTGGGGAAAACGCAAATGTTTGCGCGGAAATTCAAAAATATTCATATTCTTATCATCTTTCTATGATGTCGGCAACCTTTTTGTTTTATAGCAAAAAGGATACTGCGGTGGATTATCAGAAAAATGCCGAGGCGCTTTATGCAGCTTTGAAAGAAAAGGGAATCGTATCGGAATGTCACGCGTTTTCGGACGGCGCGCATGGCATTGGGCTTGGCCGAAGCTTTTCCGATTATTCAAGATGGCTTGACCTTGCCGTTTCTTTTTTAGATGAACAATTAAATTTATAAATACATCAGGAGGATATCATGAAAAAACAAATCATTCGTTCCATCGCCCTTGTGCTTGTTGGTGTGATGCTGCTTGCTTTTTCCGGCTGTGGTGGTGAAGCATCTGTGGAAACCACAACTGAGCCGATCGTGGAAACCACCACGACAGCAATGATGACTGCCACGACTACAGAGGCGACAACAACGGTTGCTATGACGACGGAAATCACCACGGAAGAAACGACCGTGGAAACCACGACGGAAACAACAACAGAGGAAACCACCACCGAAGAGACAACAACAGAAGAAACTACGACGGCAGCTCCTGAACCTGCTATCAGTGCGGACGACATTGCAAACCATACAGCGCTTCCGCTTTGGCCTGAAGGTGAGATTCCGTATTTTATCGAAAGAGCAAGACCAGTTCAAACGCCTGCTGTGAAGCCCTATATCGTAGAAGGTTCCAAATCCTGCGTACTTATCTTCCCGGGTGGCGGTTATGGTAGCCTTAGCACAAATATCGAAGGTGATAACGTAGCGGCTGCGTATAATGCGCAAGGCGTTTCCGCGTTTGTTGTTCATTATCGTTGTTATCCGTATGGTAAAGAGGCTATTTTAGCAGATGCATTGCGTGCGGTGCAATTTGTTCGTTATTATGCAGAAGATTTCGGTATTGATGAAAATCAGATTGCGGTTTGCGGTTTCTCTGCGGGTGGCCATTTGGCAATGCTTAGTTGCCAGTATACGCCTGAAGAAAATCTTGCAGGTGATGAAATCGGGGAAGTTTCCTCTGCACCAAATGCTTGTATTCTTTCTTATGCGGTTACAACTCTTGAGCCGGGAACTTCCTCCGGTATAACACCCACCAATTTCCTTGGCAACAAGAATAAAGAGGATCCCGAATTAATTGCAAAATATTCTTACACATATAATTTGGCGGCGATGCCCGACACCTTTATTTGGTGCGGTGACAGAGATACGAGCGTTGATTATAAAAAGAATTCTCTTGCTTTGGCAGATGCACTGACAGCGATCGGCACGAACGTAGAATATACATGCTACAGCGGTATTGGACACGGTGTCGGCTTAGCTTCTGACAACACAAATGCTTCTAAATGGCTTGCAAACTCCGTGAAGTTTATCACAGACGCGTTTGCAGAATAAATTTTGAAAGAGAAAAAGCTATCGAGATTTTCTCGATAGCTTTTTTGTGTTCAATCAAACGAAGGATTATAGGCGTAATAATTTTTAGAATCCATGTGATCCCGTGCGATTCGAAGCGCATCACCGAAGCGTTGAAAATGATTGATCTCTCGCTGGCGAAGGAATTTGATCGGATCGCGCACGTCGGGATCGTCCACAAGGCGCAGGATATTATCATAAGTCGCGCGAGCTTTTTGCTCTGCTGCAATCGCATATGCACAACTTTTTACGCATTCTTATTTCTTGTTTTTCTCTTTGGCTCTTTTGTCGTTGATGATCTGCATGTGTTCGGCTGTGATCAGTTCCACACCGTTTTCTCTTGCCCAATCCACACAACCTTTCAGAACGAGCGGCAGGAATACACGCGGTACGGCAAGCACGGTCTTTAACGCGTCATCGGTAAATTTGATCTTGTCATCGACGCGGTCTGCCGCATAGCGAACAGATTCAAGAGAAGCCTTGCGCATTTGCAGGAGCTCTGCTCTCATTTTTCTTACCTCTCTAAATTGTAATAAATTTTTTTACGGTACTGTCATGAAGCCAATATACGAATTAATTTTATGTGGTCAGAAGATCAGAAAAGCTCCTGTTCTTCTCCGGTCCAATGTTCAAAATATTCGACGCCGCGCCATTTACCTTCGATGAATGCTCGATGCGAGGTTTCGATGTTTGCCCACTCATCAAGACGCGAAAGGTTATATGCACGCCAATCGGAGAAAAATTGATTGATCGTTTCGGGATCGTATTCGCCGCGAAGCATTGATGCGCGCTTGATACGGACATAACGGATAGAAAGACGATTCTTTTCCACACGCCATAAGCGGAGCGGATCACCTTTGACGGCTTCTGCCGCACGATCGAAGAGTTCGGCGTATTTATCGAGTAATTCTTCACGAAGGAATCCATGCACCGGATTATCATTGAAGCCAACGTGGATATTTTCTTTATCTGCTGTATCACAGATAAGGTCGAGATATTCCATCAGCGCGGGTGCGGCATCACCATAGAAGTAGTCCATAAATTCACGCTTGTGTCGCTCAACGTCACACCACGGATCCCAAAGCAACTTGGAAATCAGATATAAGCGCAGTTCGTTGAAATCGACGCCTCCGCGAGATGCGCCGTTTGCCTGCTCAAAAATGCCGCGCACGTTGTTTTTCACCATCGCTTGTATGTTTGGCTGAAGCACACGCCAGTTTGGGTGCGGCGTGGGATAGTGTGCAAAGCAGGTCGTGTAGTCCCAGATATACATACGGTCGCAGATCTTGCCCCAGTCACGCAGGTCAGTGAGGAAGCTTGCTTTGGAGCCATCGGGACGAATAACATTGCGAGTCTCATCGTCGCACGTTTCAAACGGGTGTGCAAAGCACGCCTCGATCGAGCATAGACGGACGCATACGTTCTTGCGGTTTTTCGCATATTTGGGAGCGGGACGAGTATAATGGTATGCCAGCGTATCGAAGATCACGTTAGGAAATTCATCTTCCAGCGCTTCGGCGATGCGGTTTACAAAACGCAGAAGCGTGCCGGAAGGAGAACCTTCCTCACGGTCAAGAGCAAGACAATTTTCACATTGACAACTATCGTGCCAGTCATTTTGAGAAATGGAGATGATGCGTGCTTCGGGGTGTTCAAGGAGCGCTTTTCTGACGGAAGCAAGGCAGACCTCGTATACTTCGGGATTGGTCAGACAAAGCTGGGTTCTGCCACCGTCACGGACAACACGCTTGCCATCGATGAGAGAATAGTATTCGGGGTGTGTTTCTCCGTAAACGGCGGTTGGCACCATCTTTTCAAAGGTATGCACATACCATGCATACGGCATATAACCACCCATACGTGCAGGTATGCGATGATGGGAACCATTGAAACGGCAACGAACGGAAAAACGCGGATTTTGCACAGCATCGGCATAGTTGTGTTCACGGTATTCAAGACGAGGGACTTGTCTGATATCATAGTCACCGATGGTAAGATCGGGAATGGTTGGGATTTTCTCACAGTTACTCGTAAAGAAACGGCATCCGAGGGATTCTAAAAATTCATAAACACCGTAAATGACGCCTCGGTTTCCGCCGACAATACACAGGCGGTCATCATCGGTCACAATGCGGAAGCCGTCCTCACCGAGATCAGAAGTATCCATACCGGCAATATCACCGATATAAATTCCCGGTGCAGGTGATTTACTTTTTTTGATTTGGAAAGAGGCGCAGGTCATGCGGTCGAAATAGTAGCGAAGTTCTTTTGCCGCATAGAGTGCTGTACTGTTGCTATCGGACAGCTGCTTTGCTGACAGATAAATGGAAACGAGAGGGTTTCTGTTTTGTGCAAGAATCATGATAACACTCCTTTATGTGATGACGTTTGGAAGGAGAAAACTATTCCTCTTTGTTTGCATTATATCATGATTTTCTGATGTTTGTCAATAAAGTCCGGCGTGCGATCAAAACCTGAAATTAAAAAACAACATGCAAAAGCTTTGCATATGCAGAGGTTTTGTGGTATAATGACCTTGGTATATCTGCATAGAATTTTGGTTTGTGAAAGGAATGATCGTATATGCAACGAAAAATGAAATTTTTAAGTTTTTGGTCCATCAATGACGGCGTAAAAACGGAACCGCTTTGCCGACAGCTGTTGCAGATGAAAGAGCACGGTGTCGAAGGTGTTGTTTTTCACCCGCGTTTTTATCCCGGAAACCCTGATTATATGACGTCGGAATTTATTCGCGTTGTGGGTGAGGTCATTTTATATGCGAAGTCGATTGATATGGAATTTTGGATCTATGATGAAAACGGTTGGCCCTCGGGCGCCGCTGACGGTCAGGTGCTCAGAATGCACCCGAATTCTAAACGCTGGGGGCTTGCTTACTTGAACGAAAATGAGCTGCTTCCCGATGATAAAATTCTATGCCGACATGAGGATAAGTTGGTCGTTGCGCGTGGCAGTAAGGGTGTTAGCCCTCTTTGCCGTGAAACGACGGATACGTTTTTGAAATTGACGCATGAACGGTATTTTCGTGAGCTTCCTGCAGAGGCGTTTGATTATGTGACGGGATTTTTTTGCGATGAAGTGGACTATTTTCCAAGTCATTTGTTTGCCGAGGGTGCTGTGCCGTGGTGTGCGGATTTTGAAGCTGTTTACATAGAAAAATACGGTGTTTCTCCATGCGCGCAGTTGTGGGAGCTTTTTGATGTGGAAGCGGAGCACCCCGAATTTAAGATTCGTTTTTGGGAAACGGCAGGAGATCTGATCGCGCGTAATTTCTATCAGCCGTATTTGCAGTGGTGTGAGGCGCATGGAAAATTGTTTACGGGGCATCTCAAGGGCGAGGAAAGTCCGTATTTTCAATTGATGTTCAGCGGCTCTTGCTTCACGCAGCTCAAAGGTCTTTCGTTGCCTGCCATTGATACGTTAGAGCGCTATCATGGCAATCATTTCTTCCCGTATTTGCTCTTTTCCGTTGCGGCACAGCAGGGAAGAGAGGGCTGTCTTGCCGAAGCTATGGGTGGCGCAGGCTGGGGTGTTGCACCTGATGACGTGGTGCGTTATATGTGTTGGCTTGCGGAAGCAGGTGTAGAACGAGTGGTGCTTCACTTGGGACAATTTTTGTTAAAAGCACAAGCGATTCGTGACTGGCCGCCGTCCGTTCCTCTGCATTTGTCATGGCATGAAGCTTTTGCTGACGTTTTGGAGGAGATCCGAACTTCCACAGCGCCGCTTCTGAATGCCGCATGGCAGACGCCAAAGGTTTTGATCATCACACCGACACGCGGCGTGATGGCAACTTATGCGCCGCATCATGCTCCCAAAATCAATCTGCATGATGGCACGGGAATTCCCGATAGTGAAGCCGCAAAGATTAACGCGGATTTTCTCAAACTGGTGGAAGACTGTTATGATAGTGGTATGCACTATCATTTTACAGAGGAGCGCGAGCTGAAAAATGCGTATCTTAAAGACGGAAAGCTTTGTCTTGGCGCGATGACTTATGAAAAAGTGTTGACTTCTGACGGTTGCCGCTTTGATTCTGATGAGCAAGCTTTGATCGATGAAATGGCGCGACAGGGAATGTTGATATCTCCTCCCCAAAAAACGAAGAAAAAGGTTGCACCGGATAAAGTAGTAAGCTTTGTGCCGCAACAAACTTCTTGGAAAATCGAATTTCCTCATGAGAATCGGTTGCTGGTGGCATGGACCGCTATGCCGAATGGGCATTTGCGTGCTGTGATCGAAATCAATCAAGTTTCTTCTCCGATGAAGCTGGTTTTTTCCGATCCGATCGATGAATTGCACACCAACGCGAAAATGCAAATCGTAGATCAAAAGAATATTGTTCTCTCGGAAATAGGCGATGTTTTGACACTTGAAATAACACCTGATGAAAAACAGTCCTTGCCGTTTGCTTGGCTGTGCGGTGATTTTGCCGTGCGTGCTGTGGACGGTTGGCAGGAGTTTGATGATCATCAGCTTTCCTGCAATGGCAAATTCGTGCTTGATGGCGCTGAAAATGTGAAGAAACTGCATCAAGGTGAGCTTGTTTGCGAAGGATTGCCGTTCTTTGGCGGTCTTGTGAGGGCGCAAAAAACGATAATCTTGGATAAACCGTATAGAGGGACGCTCGCTTTCGATGGGCTTGCCGCGACTGCTGTCAAGGTTTGTGTCGACGGTGAGGAGATCGGCTGGTGGTGGGAGGAGCACCCGATCGCCGTTGATCTTGCAGCAGGTGCGCATGTAGTGACGATTGCCGCCGCGCCGAGCACATACAATATGTATGGTCCGCATCATTATTATCTTGGCGATTGCCGTCTTACCTCACCCGACACCTTTTTCGGACGCGGCGGTTATACCGATAATGCCGATGCGCCTGCCAATACCTTTGTTGATACGATGCAATTTGTAAAATTCATCATCGGTGGAGATGTTGTATTTTTTGATGCTTTCCGTAGCGTCTGAAACTTATTATAAATGTATTTTAAGAAAAGAGAGCCGTGCATATGCACGGCTCTCTTTTCTTAAAAGTTCCAATGGATCTCGATCGGTACTTCTTTTGTCCCGCAGATTCGTTTGCCGACGCGGATATGATCGATCAGCGCGGTAGCGAGCTCACGGGTGAGGTGCTTCGGGTTTATGTATTGCTCCACCAATTCGCGGTGATTGTCACCGAGGACTATTTTTTTATCAATGACGGAAAGTTCTTTTTCTGTACTTGAGATCAAGAGCGCCAAGCGCTTTTTTTCGGCAGAAAAATTTTGAGAAAGATCGGCGAAATCGTCATCTGTCAAAAGCCCTTTCGTTTTATCAATATATAACATGCGAATACCTTGTGTATATTCCTCCGCTTTTTTCTGATAAGAGGTAAGCGTTTGCAGGAGAAGATCCTTTTGCGCTTGCAGATCGTTTGCGAAAACGACTTTTCGAAGAAGCTGATCCTTGTCAAGATGCTCTTCGCAGAGGCGGTGAATTTCCTTCAAAATGACAGCCTCCAGCCATTCAACCCCAATAAAAGCACCCTCGCAAGCGCGATTGGAAATAAAACGTGTGCCGCATTGCAAATAGTATTTTCCGTGATTTTTGGAAGAGCGCATCACATAGCCGCAGCTCATGCAACGAACCTTGCCTGCAAAAATGCCAATGTTTCCCGTCGCGTGAGGCTTATTTTTCTGTGCGATCATTTCTTGCACAGTGTTCCAAAGCGGACGGTCAATGATCGCTTCGTGTGTCCCCTCGACGATATACCATTCATTTTTGGCGCGAGGGCGGTTTTCTTTTGATTTATAGGAAATACTCCCGTATTTTCCTTGCACCATATTACCGATATACATTTCATTGGTCAGCATATCGGAAATGGCGGGATATTTCCAAAGCGTTCTGCTTTTATTCGATGGACATTGATAGCGTAAACCTTGCAAACGCTTATATTCGGTGGGATTGGGTATCCCTCTATCATTAAGCATACGGGCAATCGCGGTCTTTCCATATCCTTGTGAAAAGAGCGTGAAAACCTCGCGAACCACAGCGGCGGCTTCCTCATCAACGACGAGATGCCCCTTTTGATCGGGATCTTTTTTGTACCCGTAAAGCGCAAAAGAACCGATGTGAACGCCGTTTTTTCGTTTATTGTTCAGTACACTTTTGATGTTCTCGGACATATCCTCAAGATACCATTCGTTAACAAGTCCGTTGATCTGGCGTGATTTTTTATTTCCTTTGTTGGCTGTGTCGGCGTTATCCACAACGCTTACGAATCGAATACCAAGGGAAGGAAAGAGTCCGTGAATATATTTTTCCACCAATTCCAGCTCTCGTGTGAATCGGGATTGCGTTTTACACAGCACGATGTCAAATTTTTTCGCCTCGGCATCTTTTATAAGACGGTTGAATTCGGGACGTTTTCTGTCAGCACCTGTGTAATCATCGTCGCTGTAAATGTCATAAATATCCCAACCGTGTTCCATTGCATATTGTAAAAGCATATTTTTTTGGTTTTGAATACTTTCGGAATCATCTGTTTTTTGTTTTTTGTCGTGGTCTTCCTCGGAAAGTCGGCAATAGATCGCGGTTTTCATGATGCTTGCCCTTTGCTTTGTTTGTTTTTTTCCATGCGGTTGATCAAATCGATCCACACCCGTGTGTAGATCGCGGCAGTAGGCTCTTTTTTGCCGTTTTTATATACGTTTGTAATCATAGCAAGACCTTCGTTCTTGTGTATTTGACGAATTGGAAGCTATGAAAAAGTGTATATTCACAAAATTTCATAAAACTTCATAATTCTTCTTGAAATTTCATTTTTGTGTGTTATACTATATTCGCATTGTGAACGGTAAATGCTGTTTTTCGTTATTTATCAATGGCAAAGGCTTTTTGCGTGCTTTGACAAAGGGTCCCCGATTGGATAAGGAGAGAACTCCAATCTGCCTTATGAGATCATCTCGGCGTTCACAGCGAACAATAATTTTCAAAATAAAGAGGAATGGCGCATCAAAATGGCAGATGAACTGAAGATCATCTATGAAGCAAGGATTTTCCCATGCGGCATTTACGAGTGTTTTGCAGATGCCTATTTTACTTTGCGTGACAAGCTTTCGCGCAAGGATCTGAAAGAAATTCGTAAGCATAGTCTTCGTGCGTTGGAGCGTAGACGCGGCAATCTGATCTTTCGTGATCTTGTGGCACATGCTGAAACGATCACGGTGGATTCTGTAGTTTTGGAAAAACTCACTTGTGTGCCGAAATACATGAAAATGACGCTTTTGAAGGAAGGGGACTTGGGAAAACCCTATTATGAAAAGGATCGTAGTGTGACTTACGAAAATCTGCGTTATGAGATCATCGAAGAATTTATCAGAAATCACGATTTCGCTGAAAAAGAGGATTGGGACGATTTGCTTTCCGAAGAGATCTTGGCGGTTGAAAAGAGCGGATATTTCCCCAAGAATATTTTCATATGTTTCCAAGAAGCGCTTTGGGATTTTTGGAGAGCGGTCAGTTTGAACAATATCCGTGAGATCAAAAGGGCGTTGAAAAATTGTGATAAGGAGGAGGAAAATGGAAAATGATCTTTTGAAAATGCTCCGTGCGCATATTGCGGAGCACGGCTACGCAAAGCCTGAAGATTTTGAAGGACTTACTTGCGTGCCGCCTATTATGAAGCGTGTCATGCTCGGAACGGAAACGGAAGATGATCTTTTTCGCTTTGAAACATGGATGATTGACACATATATGCTGGAGTTTTATTGCTTTGAAAGCTTTTATGGTGCTCGTTTTTATGAAAATCATGCAGATTATGCGGCAGCGATCGCTTGGGAATATGCTATGCTTCGGGAGAAGAAGCTTTTTCCCGAGGAGCTTTTGAAGGGTGGATTTTTCACGTTTTTCTATCAAGTCGTTTTTGAGTCCACAACGGAAGATATCAAGGAATTTCAACTGCGCTCTTATGGAGAGGCGGATACCTTTGAGGTGCGTCGGTTTGAAAATATGGCCTATCTCATTCGCTATCCGAAATCCTTTGAACGCGGGAAAAAATATCCTGTGATCCTTCTTTTGCACGGTGCGGGGAGTCGCGGCAAGCATATCGAAGTGCTGAAAAACAACAGCTATTTTGCGATCACGGAAAAGCAAGAAGATTTTCCGTTTATTACCGTAGCGCCGCTTTGCCATGAAAATTCTTGGTTTGATCTTTGGGATACGATGAAAAAGTTTGTCACACAACTGCGCACCTTTGATTTTTGCGATCCGAATCGTCTTTACGCGATGGGGCCGAGCATGGGTGGTTATGCGGTTTGGCAGCTTGCGATGACGTTTCCTTCGATTTTTGCGGCAATCGTTCCGATCTGTGGCGGCGGTATGTATTGGAATGCTGAACGCCTTTTGAACGTGCCTGTATGGGCATTTCACGGAGAAAAAGACGAGGTGGTTTTTCCCGAAGAAACGAAAAAAATGGTGCAGAACATCAATCTTATCGGTGGGCGCGCGCGCATGACACTCTATCCCGATTGCGACCATGATGCATGGACGAAGACATATCAGAATCCTGAGGTTTTCAAGTGGTTGCTTTCCAAAAAGAAGGGGTGAGAAAAACGATGAATTTTGAAGAATTAAAAACGATCGTACGAGAGGCACAGAAGATCGTGTTTTTTGGCGGCGCAGGTGTTTCCACGGATAGCGGAATCCCTGATTTTCGAGGAACTGATGGGCTTTACACCGAGGATAACGAGGAATATGAGGAAAGCCCCGAAATCATGCTGAGCGGCGGATATTTGCGCAAAAAACCGAAAGAATTTTACCGATATTATAAAAAGAATATGCTTTATCCGAACGCAAAGCCAAACGGTGCGCATCGTGCTTTGGCAAAGCTGGAGGACGAAGGAAAGCTGACGGCAGTCATTACGCAGAATATTGACGGTTTACACCAAGCGGCAGGCAGTCAAAATGTGATCGAGCTTCATGGCTCGGTGCTTCGTAATTATTGCACCGTTTGCGGCAGAGAACATTCACTTTCTTTTATTCAGAATGCACCTGATGTGCCGCTTTGCGAGGTTTGCGGTGCTGTTGTTCGCCCGGATGTCGTGCTTTACGGCGAAGGTTTGGACGGCGAGGCTTTCCGTCTGGCGGAGGAAGCGATCATGGAGGCGGACGTGATGATTGTCGGAGGAACTTCGCTCACCGTTTATCCTGCGGCATCGCTTGTGGGTTATTTCCGCGGTAAGCATATGATCATCATCAATAAATCTCCCACGCCATATGACCGTTTTGCGGACTATGTGATCCGCGATTCCATCGCTGATGTGCTGGAAAAGATCGTGACAGATTAACGAAAAAACAGCCGATGAACAAAGTTCATCGGCTGTTTTTTTTGGACGTTCGTCCGTTTCAGGAGGAGTTATTTGGTTGATGTGTAGGTGTCGGTAAGCCACAAATTGAAGTGGAGCATTTCCTCATCGTTTGCGTATTCCGCAGGAATGAGAGGCGCATAGTCACGAATGACTTCTTTGTAAGCGATGGTGGCATCGCCGCTTATGATGGCGGTGCATTCGCTGTGAATCTTAATAGAGAAAGTCTGACCTTTCGCAATCTTATAAGAATTGTAGTTTTCATCGTCCATGAGGGTGAGCACTGTTGCGGACTTGGCAGTAATGTCGAGATATACCAAGGAATCCGAAGTGTTTTTCTTCACGGTCAATGTGTCGTCTTCAAAAACGGAGAGGTTGGTGAGCGCGATCGTTTGCGCTTCGCCTTCGCCTGCATAGTGATCTTCGGTATAGGTCATCTTA
Source organism: uncultured Lachnospiraceae bacterium (assembly GCA_964466625.1). Lineage (GTDB taxonomy): Bacteria > Bacillota > Clostridia > Oscillospirales > CAG-272 > QALR01. The sequence continues at coordinate 44,159 of CAYXQF010000004.1, forward strand.
GGCGCGTATTTTTTGAGTGCGCGATAAGCGTTGAGGTCGTAAATACGGTATTCATGGTCACCGTTTTCATCGAGAACGTAGACAAGTGCATCGTCATAGGGAAGTTTAACGATGTTTTGTTTGCCTTGGAGGTTCACGCTTGCGTTCGGCTTGATCAGGCTAACGCAGAGGAAGATGGCGAGCGAAATCGCGAGGATATGCAAAGCGCCTTCTGCGGAGGAAACGGTACCTGCTTTTTTGATTCTTACGGTGATATATTTGCAAACGGGTGTCATCGCGATGCCGATGTCAAAGATCGCAAGCGCGAATACAACGCCGTAAACGTATGCCATGGTAAGTCCCAAAGCGGAGGTTGCCAAAACGATTACGGGAATGACGATGGGGAAATAGAGTGCGGTAGCGAGAAGTTCACCGTGATAATTTGCAAAGTCAACCTTTTTCAGGCAAGTGATAAGAAGTTCGTTTACCGTCAGCAAAATGCCGCTGAAGATGAAGAGATAGCTTGCGTCGGGCAACGCAAAAGAAACGACGATGCCGAGGAAAAGGTGGATATAAGCAAAAGCTCTGGTCATATCGCGGCGTTCGATCTTGAGGATCTTGCAAGCGATATACGTAGTCAGAATGGTCATGGCAAGTGCCAAAATACCGATGCCGATGACGATCGCGGTGTTGGAATAGGTGATCGTACCGATCATGTGAACGTCAATCACGCCAAAGAGCGCGGCGATCGCCTGGAAGAGATAATAGCAGAAATAAGAAGCACCTGCGGTGAGGATAAGACCGGCGATGACCGCGAGGATCGCTTTCGTGGTTTTTTTCAGGTTTTTCTCTTTGCGATAGAATCTGGAAAGCAAAACGTTTGCAACGAGGAGCAAGATGCCAAGAATCGCAAGAATGACGACGGTTGTATGATTATAAACAACGGTCGTGATGTTCAGGAAGGAGAAAAAGATCGCGGATTCTTTTGCCTGATAAAGCTGTGTAAGGTCGTAGTTTGCCAGCTTTTCAATGAGCCCGTCTACGATCTGCGCCTGCTGGGAAAGATAGCTCAGGCCGACGTTTTCGGGGTTATCGTTTTGCGTGTGATAGTTTTCACCGCCGGTGATGTTTGCCATATTGATGCCTTGATAAACGTTTTTGAAGTTTGTAAAGTCCGTGGAGTTTGGCATCATGTCATAGACCATTGTAGCGATGGAGCAAGTGAAAAGACTCTTATTCACTTCGGAGAAAAGCTTGATGGTATTATAGTTGTTCTTTGCGGTTTCAAACATGATGAGCGTACCGCTTGTGCCGCGGGATTCAAGGTTGGTGCCGAACCTGATGCGGTTTACAACGTTGTCAAAGCCCGTGAATTCACCCATGAAGGCTTCGGAGCCGTAAAGGCTGTATTCTTCACCGTTGACAAAGCAGAAGACGAGATCGTTTTTGAGCGTATAGCCGTTTTCGATCTTATCCATATAATAGCGGATTGCTTCCAGCATAGTTGCGCAGGCAACGCTGTCGTCCGAAGCACCCTGACCCATGGGGACGGAGTCAAAGTGTCCCATGAACATGATCGCTTGGCCTGTTTTATCGGCAGCATTTGCAGGGATATGCACGATGACGTTTTTGAGCTGCCAATCCTGATAGCGATTGTCATTCGTGCCTATGTATTCTTGAATGAGATAAGCGGGTTTTTCCGTGGTGTTTTCATTGACCGCGCCAAAGCTTGCTACCTGGGACGCGATGTATTCAACAGCTTTCTCGTTTGCCTCTTTGTCCGCAATGGAGCGAGGTCCGTTTTCGGAAAGTTTTTCGATGTGCGTGATCATGCGTTCCTGGTCAAAATTCGTTTGCTGACGGACTTCGATCGTGTCGATGACGGATACGATGAAGAAAAAGCAAAGAAGAACGCTGAGCAGGGCGGCTACGATTTTTTGCGATTTTTTCATAAAAAATCTCCTTTTGTCATGTTTTCAGTCAATTTGCAGAGTTTGTTGTGTTAATAACAAAATAATTATACCACATTCTTGTTGTAATGTCAACAAGTTCCGGGGAGATAGCGGAAAAATACGGAAAAAAGAATTGACAAGGATCCTCTATTTATGGTATTCTGTGAGTAACGTGGAGAAAGGAAGGGCTTGGTTATGAATCGAAATTACGCCAATAAAAAAGCGGATAATTTTTACCTTAATATGCTGGCAAATACGGAAAATATACCGTTTTCTTTCGTTTACGGGGGCGAACGCTACACAGGTTTTTCAAAAGCGAAATTTTCGCTGAAGGAAAAGCGTATCGTGCGCGAGGGAGAAAAAGAAACGGCAACACTTGTTTTTGCATTGAAAGAACTTGCTGTAACGGCAGTGCTTACGCATTATTTTTCGCATGGCGCGACGGAGCTTACGGTTTGGTTTGAAAACGTGACGGCAGAAAATAGCTTGCTTTTGGAAGATCTTCGTTTTGAGATGCGTTTTTCGGGAGAAAAACCTATCTTACGTGGTATTTTGGGTGATCACCAAAATCAATATAAGCCGTATGTGCGCGATCTTGCGAAGGAAAACGTGAATTTTGTTTCCACAAGCGGCAGACCGACACACGGCAATTTCCCGTATTTTAATTTGGAACACGGTGATGGCGGTGCGATGCTTGCCATCGGCTGGGCAGGGACGTGGTCTGCGGATTTTGCCGCGAGCGGCGATGAAACGGTGTATACGGCAAAATGTATCAACGGCATCAGAACGTATCTGAAGCCTGCGGAAAAGATTCGTACGGCGCTTTTTGTGGTGGCGCAATATGTGGTGAGAGATGAATTTTATGCTACGAACTATTGGCGCGATTGGTTTATCCGCTACAATTTGCCGAAAGCGGACGCTTCGGGTGCTGCGCTGAAGCCTTTTTCCACCTGCAATCTCGCCAGTGACACGGGACTTCCCAATTCCGACGGCAGTATTTCCGAGCGCCATTTCACATGGCGAAGAAGCATGGAAAAAATGCTCACGGAGGATTGCAAAGTAGATTTTCGCTGGTTTGACGCCGGCTGGTATGTGGCTCCCGATCTTTCTTCTCCGGAATCGAACTGGTGGGGAACTGTCGGTACTTGGGCGTTGGATCCCCAAAAATGGCCGGGGGATACTTTCCTTGAATCCACGGATTTTGCGCGTGCAAACGGTATGAAAACACTCATGTGGTTTGAACCGGAACGCATCACCGATCCTGAAAATATGGTGAAAAATTTTGATTACAAAATGGATTGGGCGATCCGCCGTGAGGGGGCGCGTGTGATCACGAATAACATCGGTGATCCTGATTGTCTGGCATATACAACGGCGCGTATTTGCAAAACACTTCGTGATAATAAAGTTGAAATGTACCGTGAGGATAATAACTCCAATCCTGCGCCTCTCTGGGAATACCTTGACGGCATGGAGGGGGAAGACAGACGCGGCATCACGGAAAGCAAATTCATCATCGGTCACTATAAAATGTGGGACGATTTTATTGCTTGCACGACAAGCTATGGCGGTTGTGCTTTTGTGGATAGTTGTGCCAGCGGCGGCGGACGAAACGATCTGGAATCTTTGCGTCGCGGTGTGCCGATCCTTCGTTCCGATTCGGACAGAACGAGCATCGCTCTCCGTCTTTCGATGACTTCTTCCTTTAATAAATGGATCCCGTTTTGCGGTGCGAATACCAAAGAAAAGAAAGAACAGCTCGCGCCCGACGGCGTCAGCGACGTTTATACTTGGCGCGCTTCGTATCTCCCGATCTTAAACGTGGATTCTCGCTTTATTTTTGATGAAACACAGAATTTCGATATCCTGCGCTTTGGTTTGCGCGAATGGAAGAAGGTCAATCCGTATCTTCTGAAGGAATTTTACGCATTGACACCGTGGCACAGCGAGCAGGAAAACGATGGCTTTACGGCATATGCTTTCTTTGATCCCGAAACGGAAAAGGGTGTGCTTCTTGCTTTTTGCGGTGAACGTTGCGAAAAGAATGTTTTGTCGCTCAAATTGCCGTTTGCTGATACTTGTCTTTTGACCGATGAGGATACGGAAGCACAGATAAATATCACAGATGGAAACGTTTCGCTGACGTTCAATGGCCCGAGAGCGGCAAAGCTCCTTTGGATCAATGGTGACGCAGAATAAATTGACATCACGAGAGGAGAATTTATGATGGAAAAACTTTGCGGAAGAGAAAGACTCCTGCTGGCGATCTCCAATCAAAAGCCTGACCGCATGCCTTGTCAGGTGCACAGTTGGATGGATTATTATCTGAAAACGTATCTTGGCGGTGTTGACCAATTTGCGGCATATGACCGCTTCGGTATGGATCCTGTGATCTATAGCGCACCTATTTATCAATATAAAGAGAGCGATCTTGCAAAATGGGAAAGCAAGACCAGATTCCTCGCACCGCGCGCGGACGGTTGCCGTCCTTGGGAATGTGAAATTGTCACGCCTGAGGGAATCCTTCGCGAAAAAGGTGCTGAGAATCCTTATACGTCTTGGATAACGGAGCCGATCATCAAAACGCCCGATGATTTTGAAATCTGGAAAAAATATTATCCGCGCCCTATTGCAGTGGATTGGAGTCCCGTTATCGAATGTAAAAAACGCATTGGTGACCGAGGTATCGTTCGAGGAAGCTATTATGACTTCGGACAGGGAAGTCCGTGGCAATCCTTTGTGAATATGTATGGCACGGAAAACGCTATCATGGATACTTATGACGCGCCCGATTGGATTCATTACGTTTTGGAGGAGCTCCTTTCGCGTAAGTTGGCGGTCATCGAACTTGGCGGTAAGCAGGAATTTGACCTTGTGGAATGTGGCGGCGGCGCCGGTTCGAGCACCGTGATCAGCCCTGCCTTGCACAGAGAATTTTGTCTTCCTTATGACCAAAAACAGATCGCCGCACTTCATGATAAGGGAACAAAGGTCGTTTATCATCTTTGCGGCGGCTTGATGCCTTTGCTGGAAACGGTCACGGAAAACGGTGCTGATGCGCTGGAAACCATGACACCGCGTGAAATGGGCGGCGATTGCGATCTTGCGGAAGCGAGCCGCCGTGTTGGCGACAGTCTTGCGTTTATCGGTGGCTTTGATCAGAACAAAGGCTTTGAAAAGGGCGATCCCAAAACCGTGAGAGAGATGGTGTTCGCACTTTTTGAAGCGAAAAAGAATGGCGGTTATATCTGCTCGCCGTCCGATCACTTCTTCTTTGGCGATCCTGAAAATCTGCAAGCTTTTGTTGATGCGGCAAAGGAATGCGTATATTAAATAGAATGTAAAAATGCCGTTTCAGCACTTATTGCAGAAGCGGTATTTTTACATAGCAGGAATGATGAGAAAAGGAATAACATTTCAAAAAAATGTAATTAAATAACATTTTTTGGGATTGACATTTTTGATGATCTATGATATGATAGTATCATTAAATATTAGTATAATGGATAATATTTAAAAATTACATATATTGTGGTATTCCGAAAATGAAGAACACCGCAGATTGGAGCACACTATGAAAATTGGAACAACCAAGGAATTGAAAAATCACGAATATCGCGTGGGATTGACACCGGATAACGTGCTTGCTTATACCGCCAAGGGTCACACTGTGTATGTGGAAACGGGCGCAGGTGCAGGCGCAGGCTTTTCCGATGAAGAATATAAAAATGCAGGTGCGATCATTTTGCAGACACCCGCTGAAGTTTTTGCGGCGGCAGATATGATCGTAAAAGTAAAAGAGCTTGAAAAATGTGAATATGACTACATGAGAGAAGGTCAGATCCTTTATACTTATCTTCACCTTGCGGCAAACCATAAATTTGCAGACGCTTTGCTTGAAAAGGGCGTGACAGCGATTGCTTATGAAACCATCACCGACAACGCAGGTAACCTTCCTTGTCTTCGCCCGATGAGCCAGATCGCAGGTAGACTTTCCGTTCAGGAAGGCGCAAAATATCTGGAAAAAGGCTTTGGTGGACGCGGTATCCTTCTTGGCGGTGTTCCCGGCGTGGAACGCGGTAAGATTGTGATCGTCGGCGGCGGTGTTGCGGGTACTTATGCGGCAAAAGCGGCTGTCGGTATCGACGCACAGGTAACGCTTCTCGACGTGAACGCAAACAGACTTGCTTATCTTGAAGATATTTTCGGCGCTTCTGTTACCACACTTTACAGCACCGAAGCAAACATTCGCAAAGCTTTGAAAGAAGCTGACCTTGTGATAGGATCCGTTTTGATCCCCGGCGGTTCCGCACCGAAGCTTATTCGCAAAGAGCATCTTTCTTTGATGAAAAAGGGCGCGGTTATCGTTGATATTGCGATCGACCAGGGCGGTTGCGCAGAAACCTCTCGCGTTACCACACACGATCACCCGATCTATATTGAAGACGGTATCGTTCATTATTGCGTTGGCAATATGCCCGGCGCGGTTCCGTATACTTCCACCGTTGCGCTCACAAACTCCACACTTCGTTATGGTTTGATGATCGCGGATAATGGCGTTGCGGAAGCTGTGAAGATGGACGCAGGCCTTGCAAACGGTGTTAACATTTGCGGCGGTAAATGCACAAATCTCAACGTGGCAGAAAGCCTTGGTTATGATTATACGGAGCTTTCCGCAGCTCTTTGATCTGAATAAAAAATGGCTCCCTCGAATGCCGTGGCTTCTTAAGGACAGTTTCTGAGAATTAAGAAATTACGAGCATTGCGAAGGCGAAGAAAAATACGAGAACATTTCGGTGTTTCTCG
>CAYXQF010000005.1:0-34891 GCA_964466625.1 uncultured Lachnospiraceae bacterium
CTCATGTAGTATATCACATCCAAACCAATTTGTCAACACCTTTTTTCAAATTTTTTCATGTTTTTTCATCTTTTTTCATTTTGGCAAAACAAAGCATATTTTGCGACAAGCTTTTGTGCAACTTGTCCGGACATCTAAAGAAAAAATGCAAAGAGGCCGCAAGCGACCTCTTTGCTATATATAATAATTATGTAGTTTTTTCCCCAAATACGATATTATTCCTCAAAGCAATCGTATGCTTCGAGCATCTTTTTGCCGAGCTGATACAGCATCGTTTCAGACATCGTGCGGATCTCTTTGGGAAGAAGCGCAAGTTTTTCCTGCATTACGCCGTCTTTTTCAAAAGGAATTGCGTTGCTGCGCGCACCGGGCGCGTCACATTCAAAGTTGAACGTGCCTTTATAGCCCGTTTCCAAAAGACCTGTGATGAGTGCATCGAAATTGATGTTGCCCCAATGCGGGTGAACGTGCATATCCTTGCCAACGTCGGGACCGAGATTATCGTGAATGTGCAAGCCCCAAAGCTTATCGCCAAGCGTTTTAATGCTTTCATACTGATCGACGCCGCAAAGGTTTGCGTGACCGCAGTCCCAACAGATACCAAAAAGCGGGTGATTATCAAGCCGATCCAAAAGATCAATCATGTCATTAGCAGTAGCAAGGTGAATACCGTCATTTTTCCACGCGAGGTTTTCCAAAAGGAGCTTAATGCCATATTTTTCTGCAGTAGGAATCAGCTTACGAAAGATTTCCGCGCATTTATCGAGATATTCATCGCGTGTCATCGGCTCGACATTGATACCGGCGTGGAGCGTAATGGAAGGAATACCGATTTTGCCTGCAAGCTCAATGGAACGGGGCGTTTTCTTGAAATAGAATCTGCCGCCGTCAGAACCCATGGAGTTACCGAAGGGTTCATGGCTCTGCACGGGAATGAGCTCAAGCTTATCAAGTGCCGCCTTGTATTCGTCAGCGATCTCATCGAGATCTCTGGTGAAATAATCAGAACCGGGAACGAAGCGCGACCAGAAAGAAATGTCAACGTACTTGAAGCCTGCCTGCTTCAGTACGGCAAGCGTTTCCTCGGGGGTATCATAATATTTGAACAAAGGGCCGTTTGTTTGAGAAAGCTTCATTTTTACAGTCCTCTATATCAGCCTTCAAAGCAATCGTAGCTTTCGAGCATATATTTACCAATGTTATAAAGAAGCGCGTCAGACTGAACACGGAGTTCCGCAGGAAGTTTTGCGAGCTTATTTACAACCATGCCGTCCTGCTTGAACGGAATGATGCCTTTGCGAATGGTGGGAGCATCTACTTCAAACGCGAACGCGCCGCGATAGCCGATCTCTTTGAGTGCTACGATCACAGCGTCATAGTTCACGTTGCCGTGGAACGGGATCTCATGCGCGTCAAAGTCAGCGCCCTTGATGCCGAGGTTGTCAGAAACGTGAACGCCCTGAAGTGCGTCACCGAGCATCTTGATGCTTTCGTACTGGTCACCGCCCCAAAGGTTCGCGTGGCCGATATCCCAGCAAACGCCAACGTAAGGATTTTTGCCGATGCGTTCCAAAATTTCAAGCATATCGTCTGCGTCAGCGAGGTGGTTGCCGTCGTTCTGGCAGTCTGTATTTTCAATGAGGAGCTTTACGTTTGCCTTTTCTGCGGTTTCAAGAAGTTGCTTGAAGGTTTCAGCCGTTGCATTCATGAACTCATTGCGTGTCATATCCGCGATATTCCAGCCTGCATGAACAGACATAGAGGGGATACCGATCTTACCTGCAAGCTCGATCGCGCGAGGTGTTTTCTTAAAATAGAATTTACCGCCGTCAGCGCCCATGGAGTTGCCGAGAGGTTCGTGGCTCTGCACAGGTGTCAGACCTGTCTTTTCAAGCGCGTCTTTGTATTCTGCCGCGATATCGTCAAGATCTCTGCGGAAGTAATCAGAACCATTGATAAATCTTTCGTAGAAAGAAACATCGACGTATTTAAAACCCGCTTTTGCGAGGTGTGCGAAGGTATCGTATACATTGTTGTAATACTTAAAGAGTGTACCGTTTGTTTGTGCAAGTTTCATTGAAAAATCCTCCGTAACAATCATATTTTTGGATTAGGCGATAAGAGTTTGCATCAAATTTATATCTTACCTTATGATTATAACATCTTGAGAACTTCAAGTCAATACGAAACCATGTTTTTCCCAAGGATTTTTTATGAAAAACCTTGATGGTTTTGAAGTTTTGTGATAGAATGTAGTAAGATGGAGGCAGTATGCCCATTTCTCAAAAAATGCGCTTTCTGCCTCAAAACGAAAAAATAACGCCGACATGATCGGTTAGAATACACGGAGGAACCATGAACACCAAAAAGCAGTACGCCAAAGACTTACTCGAATTTTTGAACCATGCACCGACCGCATTCCAAGCAACTGACGAGCTTTGCAAAATGCTTGATGCCGCAGGCGCGATCCGCCTGAACGAAGAAGATTCTTGGAACATCGAAAAAGGCAAGACCTACTACTTCACCAAGGAAGGCACGCAGTGCGCGGCTTTCCGCATCGGCGCTGAGCCCAAGGAAACAGGCTTCCGCATCGGCGCGGCACATCAGGACGCGCCCGGCTTCCGCATCAAGACTGTTCCCTCCCAGATCAATCAAGGCATCGAACGCCTCACCCTCGAAGGCTACGGTGGTCTTAACATTCACACCTGGACGGACCGTCCTCTTTCCCTCGCAGGCAGAGTTTACGTTAAGGACGAAAACGGCGAAGCAAAAGCTGTGAACGTAGACATTCGCAAGCCGCTTCTCATTCTCCCCAGCGCAGCAGTACACGTTGTACGCGGCGTGAACGACGGCGCAAAATTCAACGTGCAGACAGAGCTTCTTCCCTTCTTCGCACAGAACAAGGAAGGCAAACCGAAATTTCTTTCCTATCTCGCGGAATACATGGGCGTGGACGCAAAAGATATTCTCAGCTTCGAGCTTGCTCCTTATGAAACCATGGACGGTTGCTTTGTGGGCATGAACGAAGAATTCATCTCCGTCGGCAGACTTGACGACGCCGCAATGGCACACGACATCATGCTCGGCTTCATCGAAGCGGAAGCAAACTGCAAAACTTGCGACATCGCCGTTGCTTTTGACCACGAAGAATGCGGCTCCAACTCCAACCGCGGCGCAAGATGCAACACTCTCACACAGATCGTTGACCGCATTTGCGAAAAGCTCGGCTACGGCGCAGAAGACAAATACCGCGCTTTGGCAAAGACCGTTGTTTTCTCTGCAGACCAGGCACATGCGACACACCCCTCCTACACCGGCCAGCACGAAATGAACCTTCCCGTTTACCTCAACGGCGGCCCTGTTTTGAAGCTTGCAAACACACAGTCTTATGCAACTTCTCCTCACGGCACTGCGTTCTTCAAGCTTCTCTGCGAAAAGAACGACATCCCCTATCAGGTATTCAACAACCGCAGTGATGCCAAGGGCGGCGGCACCATCGGTCCGATTCTTTCCTCCGCGATGGGCGTTGTGACCGTGGACATCGGCAACCCGATGCTCGCAATGCACGCTGTCAGAGAATTCGGCGGCACCGACGATTGCTATTATATGACAAAGCTTTTCAAAGCGCTCTTTGAAGGTTAAATACATACGATGCCCTTTTCTCTTTTTGAAAGAGAAAAGGGCGAAAAGAGAAGCAACAAGCGTATGCCGCTTGACCGCAGAGAGGTGCTGTGATGCGACTGCGGGCGATAACAAGTTCCGCCCGTCGGTCGTCGCTTGTCCTTCTTACAACACCTTTCCGATAGCAACGAGAACAAAGCAAATGCCAAAAGCCGATTGCAAATCGGAAGAAACCCCGAAAGTACGGCAATAGCCAAGCGCGAACAATAATTTCACCAAAAACACATCACTTGCGTTTTTATGAACTGCACCCCATGGAATCCAAGGGGTAATGCCCCTTGGTGGGGTGTAGGGGCAAAGCCCCGCAATCCTCCCCGCAAAAAAATAAAGAAAGGTCCCCTCACGATATGGCATTTTTACCGATCACAAAAAAAGAAATGGAAGCCCGCGGCTGGGACGTTCCCGATATCGTCGTCGTGACGGGCGACGCTTACGTTGACCACCCCAGCTTCGGCACAGCGATCGTTTCCCGCGTTCTGGAAGCGGAAGGCTTTCGCATCTGTATTTTGTCACAGCCGCAAAACGATGAAGATTATCTGCGCTTCGGCAGACCACGCCTTGCGTTTTTTGTCAACAGCGGCAATATTGACTCCATGGTGGCACATTACACCGCCGCCAAAAGAAAAAGAAATGATGACTATTACACCGCAGGCGGTGTGGCAGGCAAGCGTCCTGACCGCGCCGTAACTGTTTACTGCAAAAATATCCGCCGTCTTTTCGGGGATATTCCGCTTTGCATCGGCGGGCTCGAAGCATCTTTGCGCCGTTTTGCGCACTACGACTACTGGGACGACAGCGTGCGCCCCTCCGTCCTTATGGATACCGATGCCGATCTTCTGATGTTCGGCATGGGTGAGCATCAGATCGTTGAGATCGCGCGCCGCCTCGATGAAGGCGAACACATCTCCATGATGCACGATATCCGCGGCACCGCTTACGCCGTTCCCACCGATGATTACGTATACATTCCGAATTCCGTGGAATGTCAGCCTTTTGAAGAAGTCAAGGCAAAAACACCCGAAGGGTATCTCGCCTACGCGCGCTCCTGCCGTATTCAGCAGGACGAGCATGACGCCGTTCGCGGCAAGACTGTCATTCAGCGCCACGGCAAAAAGCTCGTGGTGCAAAACCCTCCCGCCCTTCCTTTGGAAACCGAAGAGCTTGACCGCGTTTACGCACTCCCTTACGAAAGAAATTATCACCCCTCTTACGAGGCACTCGGCGGTGTCCCTGCCATTGAAGAAGTGAAATTTTCCGTCAATCACGTCCGTGGTTGCTATGGCGCTTGCAATTTCTGTGCCATCGCGTATCACCAAGGCAGACAGATCACGGTCAGAAGCGAAGAATCCGTACTGAAAGAAGCCGAACTTCTCACAAAAATGCCCGATTTTAAGGGATATATCCATGACGTTGGCGGCCCTACGGCAAACTTCCGTCAGCCTTCCTGTAAAGGTCAGGAAAAGAGAGGTATGTGCAAGGGCAGAAAATGTCTCGCGCCCGAACCTTGTAAAAACCTCGTCGTCGATCACAGCGAATATCTGCGCATGCTCCGCAAGATCCGCGCGATCCCCGGCATCAAAAAGGTCTTCATTCGTTCCGGTATCCGTTTCGACTACCTCATTCTCGACAAAAACGAGGATTTTTTCAAAGATCTCGTGCGTTATCACGTCAGCGGCCAGCTGAAGGTCGCACCCGAGCATTGTTCTGCAGGCGTGCTTTCCGCTATGGGTAAGCCAAACATCGCGACTTATGAAAAATTCCGCCATCGCTTCTATGAGCTGACAAAAAGCATGAACATGAAGCAATATCTCGTGCCGTATCTCATGTCGTCCCACCCCGGCAGTACGCCGAAGGACGCGATCGAGCTTGCGCTCTTCCTCAAAAAAGAAGGCCTTCACCCCGAGCAGGTGCAGGACTTCTACCCCACCCCCGGCACGATCTCCACTTGCATGTTCTACACGGGACTGGATCCTTACACGGAAAAACCGATCTTCGTCCCCAAAACGAGAGAAGAAAAAGCAGAACAGCGCGCACTTCTCCAGTATTTCCGCCCTGAAAACCGCGAGATCGTCATGAAGGCACTTCGCAAAGCAGGCAGACATGACCTCATTGGTTACGGCGAAAATTGCCTCATTCGTCCCGACAAGCAAGCAAGCTTCGGTGCGAAAAAAGATGCAGGCAAGTCCTCGCAGACGGACAAAAAGACCACAGACGGCAAGCAAACGCACAGCATCAAGCGCAAGCCTGCCAATCCATATCCTAAAAATCAAAACAAAAACGCTACCCAAAGCAAAAAAAGCGGCATGCACCGCAAATAAAATTCGGAGGAATTTTCCATGTTTAACAGAGAGCAATTTTTCACCAAGGCAAAAGATACCCTCGACAAGCTTTACGCAGGCCGCGATATGGCAGACGTAAAAGCGCGTTACAACGCCGCTTTTGATGAATTTGAAAAGATCTTCGGCACCGCAAACGATCTTTCCGTTTTCTCCGTTGCCGGCAGAAGTGAGATCTGCGGTAACCACACCGACCACAACTACGGTAAAGTTCTCGCAGCTTCCATCGACCTTGACATCATTGCTATCGTGAAAAAGACTGACGGCGATGTCATTCGCATGAAGAGCAAAGGTTTTGATGAAGACGTTGTGGACATCACAAAGCTCACACCCGACATTTCCGAAACAGGCCGTTCCTCCGCGCTCATTCGCGGCGTTTGCGACGGTTTTATCAAAAACGGTCATAAGATCGGCGGTTTTGAGGCATACACCACTTCCGATATCCTCGGCGGCTCCGGTCTTTCCTCCTCCGCGGCATTTGAAGACATGGTCGGCACGATCCTCAATTATCTTTACAACGATGGCGTTGTGGATTACATTGAGCTTTCTCAGATCTCTCAGTATGCAGAAAATGCACACTTCGGCAAACCCTGCGGACTTATGGACCAGGTTGCTTGCGCGGCAGGCGGTTTTGTCACCATTGACTTTGCCGATCCCAAAGCGCCCATCGCAGAGCGCATCGCGTTTGACCTTACCAAAGCAGGCTATTCTCTTTGCATTGTTAATACAGGCGGTTCTCACGCGAACCTCACAGATGACTATGCGGCAGTTCCTGCAGAAATGAAAGCAGTTGCCGCCGCTTTTGGCAAGCCCGTTCTCCGTGGTCTTACCGAAGCGGACATCATCGGCAAAGCAGCGGATATCCGCAAGACCGCCGGCGATCGTGCGCTCCTTCGTGCGCTCCACTTTATCCGTGAAAACGCGCGCGTAGAACGCATGCTTACCGCTCTCGCAGACGGTAACATCGAAGGGTTCCTTTCCATCATCAAGGAATCCGGCAACTCCAGCGCAACACTTCTCCAAAACTACTACTCCCCCAAAGCACCCGAAGAACAGGGCATCACCCTTGCTTGTGCGATCGCAAGTGAGATCCTCGGTGAAAAGGGCGCATGGCGCGTTCATGGCGGTGGTTTCGCAGGTACCATGCAGGCATTCGTTCCGCACGAAAAGATGGCAGAATTCCGCACCACCATGGAAAAAGTATTTGGCGAGGGTGCTGTGACCGAGCTTTCCGTTCGTCCTCTCGGCGCGGCTTCGGTATATCATGGCTGATATCACAGCATACACCCTTTATTCCGGTTCTTCCGGCAACTGTGTTTACATAAAAACACCGGATACAGAGCTTCTCATCGACGCGGGCGTCAACGCCCGCGCGGTGGAAACGGGACTCGGGAAAGTCGAATCTTCCCTTTCCCGCATCAGCGCGATCTTCATCACACACGAACACACCGACCACACCAAAGGTCTTGAGGTGATCTCCAAAAAGCATCACATTCCCACGCACATGATCACAGCCTCCGCAAAAGCGATGATCAAAGACCCGAAAGCCTCCTTGCTTGGGGATCTGTATCTACACGACGCACCCTTCACCATAAAATTCGGTAGCACGACCGTTCGTTCCTTCATGACACCGCACGACAGCGCGGCGGCAGTTGGCTACACCGTGGAATACACGCGCGAAAACGGCGAAACCGAAAAATTCGGACTCGCGACGGACATCGGTTGCATTACGGAAACCATTTGCGAATCGCTCCGAGGTGCGAGAGCCGCCGTGATCGAATCGAACCATGACGTGGAAATGCTTTTGATGGGCCCCTACCCTTACACATTAAAGCGCCGCATCTTAGCGCCCACAGGTCACCTTTCCAACGAAAAAGCGGCAGAGCTTGCGCGCTTTCTCGCGGAAAACGGTACAAAACACATCGTTCTCGCGCATCTTTCCAAAGACAACAATTATCCGCCCGTAGCACACGCGACGGTAGAAGCGGCGCTCGTGGATTTTCCCGGCGTGACGCTCACCGTTGCCTCTCCCGACACCCCCACGCGCGTGGGTTGATGGGACGCCGTCCCATACCCTGCAAAGGCGCCGCCCTTGACCCGTCCAAGGGACTCGTCCCTTGAAAAGCCCGTTTTGAAGGGGGTGGGTATGAAAACGTTCCATTTCCACAAAAAACGATGCGTTTTCACTTCCCCACCACAAAAAAATCACCTTCGACGTGACACGAGGGACGTCCCGGAGGCTCCAGCCGAGAGGGCGCACGACGTGCTCGTGCGAGTCATCTCTTGCCGTCGACCGAACCGTTTTTCCTCGCACATAAGCGATAAAACGGCACGTTTTTTGCTTCTTTTTGCAACTTTTTCTTTCAAAAAGAAAAAGTTGACCGCATCATAAACAAAAAATCTGCTAAAAATAAAACGATTTTAAAATATGCTACAAATCAACATTCTATACGTCGGAAATATCAAAGATAAATTTTTCGCGCAGGCAGTAGAAGAATACGAAAAACGTCTTTCAAAAACCTGCAAGATTAAAAACATCGAATTAAAAGAAGAAAAACCGAAAGATGAAAGCGCAGCAGAGATCGCGCTCGTCATCAAAAAAGAGGGTGATCGACTTCTTGAAGCGCTCCCTCAGAAAAGTTATAAAATCGCGCTTTGTGTGGAAGGTAAACAAATATCTTCTGAAGAACTCGCAGAAAAAATCGAAGCCGTCACCGTTTCGGGTTATTCCGAAATCACATTTATCATCGGCGGCGCGTTCGGCATGGACGAGCGCGTGAAAAAAGCTTCGGATATGCGTCTTTCCATCTCCAAAATGACCTTCACTCATCGCATGATGCGCGTCATTCTCATCGAACAGATCTACCGTGCCGAAAACATTCTTTCGGGCGGAAATTATCATAAATAAATACGAGAAAGAGCGAATTTTCGTTCGTTTTCCGTTCACACCAAAATTCACACAGAAAACAAGAGTTCTTGTTTTCGCGAAAGGATTTTCTTTATGGAATTTTATATGGATTCGGCAGACATTGCCGTGATTGGCGCAGGTCATGCCGGCTGTGAAGCCGCACTTGCCGCCGCGCGCATGGGTTGCCGCACCGTACTTTTCACCATCTCCAACGATGCCGTCGCGAACATGCCCTGCAACCCTTCCATCGGTGGCACAGGCAAAGGTCAGCTCGTTTATGAAATCGACGCGCTCGGCGGCGAAATGGGCAAAGCGGCAGACAAAGTTATGCTCCAGGATCGCATGCTCAACGCCAGCAAAGGTCCCGCCGTTCATTCCAAACGTATCCAAGCAGACCGCATGCTTTACCGCGATATCATGAAAACCACCATTGAGCACACCGAGAATCTTTCTCTCGTGCAGGCGGAAATCACGGACATTCGCATGAACGAAAACCGTGAGGTGACCGAAGTCGTGACGGATCTCGGTGCCGTTTGGAAGGTAAAAGCCGCTGTCATTTGCACCGGCACCTTTTTGGATTCGCGCGTGATCATCGGTGATTTCACCCAGTCTTCCGGCCCTGACGGACTTCATGCCGCAAAGAATCTGACTGCTTCTCTTGAGGCAAAAGGTATCAAGATCATGCGCTTCAAAACTGGCACGCCCCCTCGCATCGACAGCCGCACCATCGACTATTCCAAGCTCGAAAAGCAGGACGGCGAGGCAAAACCCACCCCCTATTCCGCAGATACCAAGCAGGAAGATCTTGAAGCACGCCCTAAGCTTCCCTGCTATATCGCATATACAAATGAAACAACGCATGAAATCATAAGAAGCAATATCGGAAGATCGCCTTTGTATTCGGGCGAGATCCACGGCGTCGGCCCGCGTTATTGCCCCAGCATCGAAGATAAAGTTGTTCGCTTTCCGAACAAGCCGCGCCATCAGCTTTTTGTGGAGCCAACGGGACTTACCACAAACGAGATGTATCTCCAAGGATTTAGCTCGTCCATGCCTGCTGACGTACAAATGCAGATGCTCCGCTCGCTCGTTGGTTTTGAAAACGCTGTCGTCATGCGCACCGCTTACGCCATCGAATACGATTGCATCGACTCCACACAGCTCGACGCTTCCCTTTCCTTCAAAGATTTCCGCGGACTTTACGGCGCAGGTCAGTTCAACGGTACCTCCGGCTATGAAGAAGCTGCCGCGCAAGGTCTGATCGCCGGCATGAACGCCGCGCTTTATATAAAAGGAAGAAATCCCGTTCTGCTCACGCGCGACAGCTCCTACATCGGCACGCTCATCGACGATCTCGTGACCAAAGGTACGAACGAGCCCTACCGCATGATGACTTCCCGTTCGGAATATCGTTTGCTCCTTCGCCAGGACAATGCCGACGCCCGTCTTTCGAAAATCGGACACGATGCAGGTCTTCTTTCCGATGAAGCATATGCGCGTTATGAAGAAAAAGCGGCGCAGATCAAGGCAGAAATCGATCGTTTGGAACACACCACAGTTTCCCCTATGTCGAACATCAATTCGATTCTCGCATCTGTCGGAGAACCACCCATAAAAACAGGTGTTCGCATGACAGATCTGCTCCGACGCCCAAATGCCACTTATGAGCTCCTCGCGCCCGTCGACCCGGACCGCCCGAAGCTCCCCGACGCTGTCATTTTCACCGTACAAACAGAGATCAAATACGAAGGATACATCAAAAAACAGCTTCAAGATGCGGAAAGATTCAAAAAACTGGAGAAAAAACTCCTGCCCGAAGACATTGATTACACAAAAATCACCGGACTTTCCACAGAAGCCGTGCAAAAACTCACGGCACAAAGACCTTTTTCCATCGGTGCTGCTTCCAGAATCAGCGGCGTAAGCCCTGCAGATATTTCCGTTTTGCTCATTTATCTGGATCTCAAAAATCGAAAAAACACGGAGGAAACCGAAAATGGATAAAGCGAATTTTTATACATTATGTAAAGAATCTTTCTATGCGAACGGTTTGGATATTTATGCAACCGAGAATTTATTGGATTCTTTCTATCGTTTGACCGAATTTATGCTGGAAACCAACAAAAAGATGAATCTCACCGCGCTCCGCGACGAAAAATCCGTGATTTCCAGACATATCACAGACTGTTTGCTTGCGGCGAAGCATTTGCCTGAAAAAGGCACTGTTTTGGACGTAGGCAGTGGTGGCGGCATGCCTGCATTGCCGTTTGCCATCGTTCGTCCTGATCTCAAGATCGTTGCACTCGATGCCACAGCGAAAAAAACCGCATATATTGCGACTGCAGCAGAACATTTGGGACTTAAAAACGTCAGCATTTTGACAGGACGAGCCGAGGAACTCGGACAAGACCCAAATTTCCGCGAAAAATTCGATGTTTGTTCCGCAAGAGCCGTGGCAGAACTGCGAATTTTGCTCGAATGGTGCGTGCCTTTCATCAAGCCGAACGGATATTTTCTCTCGTTGAAAGGAAAAAACGCACAAACTGAGTTAGAAAATGCGCAAAATGCGCTGAAACAGCTGTCTTGCAAGCTGGAACTTGATGAAAAAGTGACGCTTTGGGAGCCCGGCGAAGAAACCGAAGAAAATGACAGACACAATTTCATCATTCGAAAAACAAAAGTGACAGACAAAAAATACCCCCGTAGAAATGCGCAAATCTCGAAAAGTCCTTTGTGATTCCATGCGAAAAACGAAAGTCTTTTGATTTTCCGCGCGCAATACACCAAAAATCAGCATGAAAATTTGTTTTTTTACAGACAAAATTTTCATGCTTTTTTATTTCCTTTTTGGTAAAATAAAATGGTAAATATCGCAAAGGAGGTAGAAATTTTGTTCGAGGATATCACCGCAAAGCTTCGCACAAGGCTCGACGAGTTGACGAACACCAAGTGGAAAACAACCGTTCGCATGGTGGACATCGACATGATCTATCCGAACCCATTTCACGCGCCGCAAAAATTTGACGAAAACGAACTGAAAAATATAGCGCAACATCTAAAAACCGAGGGGATCCGCACGCCACTCACGATTAAGGCGATCGGAACTGCGCAAAATCCGATGTTTCAACTCATCGCCGGAGAAAAGCAATATCAAGCATGTTTGTATGCGAGGATATCGCCGATTCCATGCGTGATTTTGGACAAAGACAGCAGTCGCATGGAAGAAACCGGTGACGTTTCTTTTTCTCACAATTATTTTGAAGAAGCAGAGCTTTTCCAAAATACGCTGGATAGTTCGGACATTTCCGAGGAAAATTTTGCAAAAAAACTGGGAATTACCGTAGAAATTTTACGCGACCGTTTAACACTATTGAAGTTTGACAGCACAGAAAGAAAACTGATCTTAAAAGCAAATCTTTCCGTGGAAAGCGCCGTGGCACTCGAAGCTTTGCCGCCGCGCGTAAAAAGGGAAATTTATCAAGCGATGGAAAAGGGCGTTTCGGGCAAGAGCCTTGAAACTGCCATTGCCGAGCTTTCCGCAAGCCCCCCGAAAGCGCGATCCTGCATCAAAGATACCCGCTTTTTCTTCAACACCGTGGATAAAGCCGTAAAAACGATGAATGAGAGCGGAATTCCCATCAAATGCACGAGGGAAGAGCGTAAAAATAGCACGAAACTGGTCATCATCGTGCCAAAACAGATCTGATGTTCCACGTGGAACAATGAAAAAACGGCAGAAAATACAAAAAGAAAAGCGATGTTCCACGTGGAACATCGCTTTTCTAATTTTTTTGTCTCACTCATAAATGTTCCATGTGGAACGTTCACAGCAACAGAGAAAAATGTTCTACGTGGAACATTTCGAAATTTCGCGTGAAAAAGAGCGCTTTTTATTTCCAAAAACTTGACTTGCTTGATATATCATGATATAATGAAAGAAAAAAGAATAAAACCAATTTGTTTTTCAAATTTGGCGCAAAACTATCAGGAAGTTGGTGTAAAATTGGCAAAAATTATTGCTTTTGCAAACCAAAAAGGCGGCGTCGGAAAGACGACATCCGCTATCAATATTGCCGCCGCAATCGGCATCAGCGGCAAAAAAACACTGCTCATCGACCTTGACCCGCAGGGAAATGCCACAAGCGGCGTCGGCGTGCTGAAATCACAAGCAAGATCCACGGTTTATGACGTTTTGATCGGCAGATGCCGCGCTTCGGAAGCCGTGATCCAAACAGAATATAAGAATCTTTCCGTGATTCCCTCAGGTGTGGATCTCGCGGCGGCTGAACTCGAGCTCGCGGACGTGGAAAACCGCCAGAACCGCTTAAAGGATCCTCTTGCGGAAATTTCGGGCGATTTTGATTATATCATTATCGACTGTCCGCCGTCCCTTGGCTTGCTTACCGTCAATGCTTTGACAGCCGCAAACGGCATTGTAATCCCCATGCAGTGCGAATATTTCTCCCTGGAAGGACTTTCTCGCATGATGCTTACCATCAAACAGGTCAAAAAGCTCTATAATTCCACCTTGGCGCTCACGGGCATTCTGATCACCATGTATAATGGCAGATTGAATCTTTCGATTCAGGTCCTCGACGAGCTTAAAAAGCATTATGCCGATAAGCTTTTCTCCGTCGCGATCGCAAGAAACGTTCGCCTTAGCGAAGCTCCGAGCTACGGCGCGCCCATTCAATATTATGATAAACATGCAAAGGGAAGTGCGGATTATGGTAAAATCGCCGCAGAACTTATGGAACGCATTTGATTTTCACGCATTTTTCTAAAAAATAACACCAAAAAGGAAGGAAAACACCATGGCACAGAAGAAAAAAGCCCTCGGCAGAGGTCTTGACGCTATCCTCGTAGACAATAGCGAGATTGAAACCGAAGAAAACGGCAAAAGCGGTGTGACAATGGTTCGCACGAGCAGCGTGGAACCTAATTCCGCACAGCCGAGAAAAAATTTTGACACGGAAGAACTCGAATCTCTTTCCGAATCCATCAGCCTTTACGGCATGATCCAGCCCATCACGGTTCGCGCCACGATCAATGGCATGTATCAGATCATCACAGGTGAACGCCGTTGGCGTGCCGCAAGAATGGCAGGACTTTCGGAAATTCCCGTTATCGTCATCACCGCGGACGATAAAAAAGTGGCTGAACTTGCCCTCGTGGAAAATATTCAACGCAGTGACCTTAACCCCATTGAAGAAGCGATGGGCTTCTCCACTTTGATTGAAGAATATGGTTTGACCCAAGAAGAAACCGCAAAACGCATCGGTAAAAGCCGCACTGCTGTCACAAACTCACTCCGACTCCTCGGTTTGCCCGAAAAAGTGAAGAAAATGGTGGCAAATGGCGAGCTTTCTTCCGGTCACGCAAAGGTTTTGCTCGGTCTTAACGATGAAGAACTCCTTGAAAAGACCGCAAAACAAGTCATCGATCACGATCTTTCCGTTCGTGACACGGAAAAACTCGTGAAATCGTTGAATGAACCCAAGCCCGAACCCGCGAAAGTGGTTCGTGACGTGGATCATACCCGCGCGCTTGAGCTTCTCGTTCAAAAACAGCTCGGCAGAACCGTTAAAATCAGCGAAAAAGGCAAAAAACATACCATCTCCATCGGATACACGGACAACGAGGACCTTGAAAACCTCTTGAAGCTTATTTGCGGCGACGCAATTCTCAAGCATCTTTGATTCCAAAAAATCCAAAATAAGGAGTAAAAAACTATGACACCCATCGAAATTGAAGGCATTATCTGGGCGATGATCGCAGGATTCGCAGTTTCGTTTTTCGCGATGTATTATAAACGCCGCGTGATCGGCTCTTTCGTCCGCGCACTCCGAAAAGTAGAAGCAAACAGTCCCGAAACCGCAAAAACCCTCGAAGAACTTGAGCAGGAACACAACGTCAGTGTGATTTCCAACCTCAAAAAATCCGCATCGCTTCGCCGTATGATTACAATCTACAACGAAGAAACCGAAGCCGAGACCGAAGATTCCACTCCCAAAAAGGGCAATGAAGGCGTAAAAATCGACGAAAACACCCGTTTTTACATCGCACCCGAAGCGATCACACGCTCTCGCGTGCAGTACGGCGACGAACCCGAACCCCTTTGGCCCATTTTGCTTGGCTGCGCAGGTCTTGTTGTGATCGGCGTTCTCGCTTGCATGATCATTCAGTAAGATACTTTTTTCTTCAGAAAAAAGTATCAAAAATAGAAACCAAACTTTTCTTTGCGAAAAGAAAAAGTTCAAGCATTGCATAGCAAAGCTTGATCAAAAGAAACGAATCGTAAGTTTACACCTATTTTAGCAGAAACAATAATCGCCCGTATCATTATCCGATATTCAATTTTAGCGGAAATTCTCCGCAGAAAGGTCTTACCATGAAGAAAAAAGTAATCCTGATCTCCATCGACGGTATGCGTCCCGACGGACTCAAACAATGCGGCAATCCTTATGTGAAAGAGTTGGAAAAAGCTTGCGCATATACTTATCATGCAAGCTCCATGATTCCTTCCGTCACATTCCCGTGTCACTTTTCCATGTCGCACGGCGTCACACCGCAAAGACACGGAATCCTGACCAACACTTATGTGCCGCAGGTACGTCCCGTGAAAGGCATTTTCGAGAAGATTCGCGACGCAGGCGGCGTTTCCGCGATGTATTACGGTTGGGAGCCTCTGCGCAATATTTCTTCACCTGAAACCTTGAAATTTGCTACATATATCAATGCCTACACCGAAGAATCCTCCGACACCGCTTTGACAGACGAAGCGGAAAAACGTATCCGTAAGGATAAACCCGATTTCGTTTTTCTCTATATGGTGGAAACCGATGAAAAAGGCGGCCACGATAACGGTTGGATGAGTGAAGAATATCTTCGTCGTATTTCTATCGGAATCGACAACGTGAAACGTATGGTCGACGCCTTCGGTGATGAATATAGCATCATCGTCATGGCAGACCACGGCGGTCACGATCGTACACACGGCACCGAAATGCCGGAAGATATGACAATTCCGCTTTTCTTCCGCGGTGAAGAATTCACGCCCGGCGAAATCAAGGAAGATATCTCTCTGCTTGAGATCGCACCCACCATCATGAAGCTGATGGGCATCGAACCCGAAAAAGAATGGGAAGGGAAGTCCCTGATATAAACCCCACACACGGAGATTCTTAAGGGACAATGTCCCTTAAGCGGGGTGCGGGGCAGAGCCCCCATAAACAACAAAAACCCACGGAAAAATCCGTGGGTTTCGTTTTTTAAGAGAAAGAATACAAAAGATTGTATTTGGTGGTGATTTCGCTTACATATTCAACGAATTTGGCGTCTACGCGCTCTTCAGCGATGGTTTCCTTGATCTCGGCTTTCACCTTTTCAAAGTCCTTAAATCCACTCATCGTGGTGATGCTGTCAAGACGAATGATGTAGTAACCAATCACGCTCTTGATGGGTTTTGCGTAAAT
The DNA here is from genome assembly GCA_964466625.1 of uncultured Lachnospiraceae bacterium. Classification (GTDB taxonomy): domain Bacteria; phylum Bacillota; class Clostridia; order Oscillospirales; family CAG-272; genus QALR01. The sequence goes on from CAYXQF010000005.1 coordinate 16,401, forward strand.
TTCACCGGGTTCGAGATGCTGCAAAGCGTAGAACACTTCCGTCTGGAACATAGCAGAGTAATACGCGTTATACGCAGCTTGCTCTTCTTCGGTCATATCTTCTTTATATACGGGTTCGCCGTGAGCCGCTTTGATGTCTGCGATCGCCTGATCAAGATCGGGAACCTCTTTCATCGAGGTGGTCGCTGTGAAATCGGAGCCGGAGAAAAGAGTTCCAAATTTATAACCCTTATCTTTGGTGCAGTTTGCGAGGATCTCGTTTTTTACAGCGTCCATGGTCATGGAGCCGTCTTTGATCTTACCGATATAAGCCTGAACCTCAGCTTCTACCGCTGCACATTCTGTCGCGTCTTCGATGTCGAGAACTTCGCGGAGCACAGCGGTCCAATAATAACCGGCAGGATCAGCAAAGCTCATAGAGTTGCCCACATAGTAGTTGTAAGCCTCATCATCGGAAATTTCGATTTCCTTTTTCACGTTTTCTTTGTAGAGCTCTTCGAGTGCGATGCGACGGAGATGCTCTTCAAGGAAAGCGTCAGATACGTTGCACTGCTGCTTCCAAGCGTCATAGCCGCCTTCTACGGTTTCATCGAGCTGTGCACGGGTTTCGGACACTTTTGCGTCCAAAGCTTCTTCATCAACGACAAGACCCTTTTCCTTCAGATCAAGCTCGATCGCTTTGAACTGCACGTAAGTTACGATCGCACTCTGCATGATGGAACGCATCTGCGATTCGGTCATACCCGACGTGTAGCCAGCAACGAGCTCATAGTTGATGATGTCGGCAACTTCGGATTCATAAACGGGTGTGTTGTTATACACCGCGACGATCTCGCCCTTATTATCTTTTCCGCAGGAAGCGAAAAGGACAGAAACCACAGAAAGAATCAGAAGCACCGCAAGCATTCTTTTGCAATGTTTCATGGGTATTCATTCCTTTTTCTTTTTTAATCTTGGGATACCTGAAAATCCCTTTTTAATCTCAAAAAGCCGTCCAAAAAAGACGGCTTTTTTGATTTTGACCTCAGAAATTATTCGTGGTCATGGCAACCGCAACCGCAGCCGCATTCTTCTTCTTCATCTTCGTCGCAATCGCAAACGCAAGTGAATTCAGCGCCGCAAGCAGGGCAGATAACATGATCGAAATCAATGCTTTCGTCGAGGCAGATGGTGTCGCCGCAAGCAGGGCATTCCACTTCTGCGCAATCGTCGCAGCAGTCACAATCGTCGTCGTCGCAATCGCAGCAAGCGCAATCGTCGTCGATTTCATAGTAATCTTCTTCGAGCGCGCCGAGATCTTCGTCAACTTCTTCGATGTAGCTTTCAAGGTATTCGGTGTCTTCTTTGAGGCCGTTAACAGCTTTTGCGATATCGCCGAGTACGTCGAGGATCGCGTTTACAACCTTATCGTCCACGTTAAGACCTTCCGCAAGACCTTTGATATATGCAACTTTTTCAGAAATGTTCATCTTTGTTTACCAACGCTTTGAGAGCAAAGCGCCCTTTCTTAACATATTATTGCGGTTTAATATGATTTCAATTTTCCAAATATTGGAATATTGTGAAATCCGATAAGTGGGAATCGAAAGTTAAGCTCTTTCGATGTATTCGCCGGTTCTGGTGTCGATACGGAGTCTTGTGCCGTTGTCGATGAAGAGCGGAACCTTGATAACAGCGCCTGTTTCAAGAGTTGCGGGCTTAGTAGTACCGGTAGCGGTGTTGCCTTTGAAGCCGGGTTCTGTAGCAACAACTTCGAGTTCTACGAACATCGGAGGTTCTACGCTGAATACGTTGCCTTTGTAGGAAACAAGGCGGCACATCATTTCTTCCTTAACGAACTTGAAGCTGTCGGGAAGCATGGACTGTGCAACGGGAACCTGTTCGAAGGTTTCCATATCCATGAAGTAGTAAAGATCGCCATCGTTGTAGCTATACTGCATGTCGCGTCTTTCAACGATTGCGGGGGGGAATTTGTCTGTGGGGTTGAATGTGGTTTCGGTTACAGCACCGGAAATAACGTTGCGGAGCTTGGTACGAACGAAAGCTGCGCCTTTACCGGGTTTAACGTGCTGGAATTCGATGACCTGCATAACGTTGCCGTCCATTTCGAATGTTACGCCGTTTTTAAAATCGCCTGCGATTACCATAAAAATATACCTCCATATAGTATGTGTCAGATTTTTGATGAGAAACACTCCATCAAGAGAAAACCGCGGAGTGCTTTCTCAATATAGTTTTCATCATTTTACATTGTACCGCATCTTCGTGAAAATATCAAGAGTTTTTTGATATTTTGTGCGCATTTTATCGCAAAAATACGGAAAAATTCACATGAAATTAAAGAATTTCGATGAGTTCCTTTGTACTGTGGGTGATATCGAGAGGACCGTTCGCTGTCATCTGGATCATATCCTCGATACGCACACCGTATTTACCCTTGAGATAGATGCCGGGTTCCACCGTGAAAACATGACCTTTGGCAAGGGGTTTCACACCTGCTTTGGAAATGAAGAGAGGTTCATGAATGAGAAGTCCCACACCGTGACCAAGACCATGTCCGAAACAGCCTTCATAGCCTGCCGCGTTGATGATATCTCTGGCAATGGTGTCAAGCTCAGCACCTGTGATGCCTTCACGAACTGCTTCGATGGCAGCGAGCTGTGCTTTCAGAACGGTATTATAAACCTTTTTCATTTCTTCATCTGCCTTACCGATCACAACGGTACGTGTCATATCGGAGCAATATCCGTTATACATACAACCGAAGTCCATGGTCAGGAAGCCTTTTTCGAGGGTGATGGGGCGGGGAACACCGTGAGGACGTGCGGAATTGGTACCGGAAACAGCGATGGTGTCGAAGCTCTTATCGGAAGCGCCGCGTTTTTTCATCTGATATTCAATTTCTGCCGCTACGTCGGTTTCTTTCATATCGGGACGGAGAAGCTTCAGCACTTCGGAGAAAGCTTCATCGGTGATTCTCTGTGCGGTGCGGATATTTTCAAGCTCGGTTTCGTCCTTGAATTCCATCATTTCCTTGATCACATTGCCGATGGACACGAATTCCACGCCGGGGAAGTCGCGTTTCATGCCTTCCATCGCGGAAACGGTCACGATATCGTCTTCAAAAGCGATGGTCTTGATATTTTCTTTCGCGATGATCGCGTTCACACTGTCCTTACGAGGTTCGGTAGTCACGGTCTTACAGCCGACGGTTTCTTTTTCAGCTGCTTCGATATAACGGAAGTCCGTATAGAAATGCGCGCCGTTTTTGGTGACGAAAAGCAGACCGTTGGAGCTTGTGAAGTTTGTGAGATAGAATCTGGTTACTCCATTTGTGGTGAGGAACGCGTCCACACCTGCAGGCAAACGGGAGATGAGAGTTTCGATCTTTGTCATAAGATGGGTTCTCCTTTTTTGTTTTTATGAGATTATTTTTGTTTTTGAGAATTTAATTTTTCTCTTTATAAAAAGAAATTTCAAACTTTTCTCTTTTTGAAAGAGAAAAGTTACAAAAGAGAAGCAACAAACCTCCTGTTTGATCGCTTTTCTTTTGAAGTTCAAATTTTTCATGTATTCCGTCGCCTACCGGCGGTGTTTTGACGCAAAGCGTCAAAGCCACACTTGGAAGCACCGGCGAGAGCTTTTTGAGCGAACATGGGCGCGTGTATTTATTTTTCAAAAATTTTAGGGTACTTCGCCCGCGTTTTATGTTAGCACAAAATATACTCCGCCGTCGACAAGAGGGACGTCCCGAAACCGCAAGTGAGGAGGGCGCACGACGTGCTCGTGCGAGTCATCTCTTGCAGGCGTTCGAGCAATTTTCAGTTACACAGAAGCGAGATAAACCGCCAAGACGGTTTTTGCTTCTTTTTCGTTCTTTTTCTTTCAAAAAGAAAAAGAACATATTTTTCTCTTTGTATAAAGAGAAAAGCTTAAAAATCCACCACGTCATCGCCATCAAGGGCGGCAAGTCCATAGCGAAGCGCATCGGCAGCAGTCTTTCTTTGTGCTTCATCTTCACTTTCAAGAAGCGGAAGCAGCTCACGGAAAAATGCACCGCGGATAGAGATATCATTTTTCAGTTCTTCATAGTTGAGAAGGGGCAGAGAATCGTTCTGAACCTCCAGATAATATACGCCAAGCGCGCTTTCTGTAAGATTTTTAAGACGAAGCCCTGCTTCGGGTGAAATTCTGCCCGTAAGACGCACGCGAAGCAACGTATCAGAGCCGTAACCTGCCTGTGTGACAGCCCCTTTCACACGCTCGCAAAGCGCGTCATCGGAAGTAACACCCGTGATATCCACAGTAAGCTTTTCATAATGGCGGCGGCAGATGCGTTTATTCGCAAAAGATGCTGTAAGTCTGCCTGCATTCTTTTTCAGATCGCAAAGAATGACACCTTTGATGCCGCATTCGTCAAAAGATCTGCCTTCCAGACAGCCGCTATACGCATAATAAGTACTGCCATACTGCATGACCTCGCCACCTTTATGGATATGTCCGAGTGCGACGTAATCAAAGCCGTGTCTGCCAAGATCAGCAGGGGTGAGCGGACAGCTTGTGCTACGGGAATAAAGGTCTGCATGGATCGCCAGAATATTGATCTTATGACGATCAAGTGATTGAAGAGAAACAAGAGGATTTTCCGTATAATTTTCCGAGGTGAAAGCACAGCCGTAAACGTCCACGCCGATATCATCAAACGAAAATTTGGTGATCTTTTCGTCCTCGAAAATATACACGTTGGGAGGGAAAACCTCTTTTTTATAGGGACTGCGGACAGAAATATAGTCATGATTGCCCGGAGCGATCACAAATTTACATTCAGGAAAGGACGCAAACTGCGAAATGATCAGGGACATGGTTTCTTTCGTGACGAAACCACTGTCAAAAAGGTCGCCCGAAATGATGACCATATCCGCTTTTTCCGTTTTGGCGTAGAGGATCATCGAGGTGAAGGCACCGCGAAGCTCATTTTTGCGCACTTGCGCTTTTTGTACGTCAAAAAGGGAAAACGGTGCATCAAGATGAATATCTGCCGCATGGATAATTTTTGCCATGGGTTAAAATTTCTCCTTTTTTGTTTTTTGAAAACAAAGATAAAGTATTTTTTAAAAAATGTTTCAATTTTTTCTTTTCAAAAGAAAACGTAAAATCATTCCGTAAACGTATACACGCCCGAAGAAAGCAAGATCTCACAATCTTTTTCGGTATCCGTGACCTTGCCTACAGCCGAGATGGGTGTGCCGCCCTCGGTGAGCGTTTGGGCATATTTTTTCGGCAAATGAAGCGTTGCATGGCAACCGAAAGGAACTTTTATGAAAAGTGTCAGCTTGCCGTCTATTTTCGCCCAATCGCAAAGAACTTCACCGTGCATGCTTTCATGAGAAGCTTTTGCACATTCCATACCGCAATCAACAGCAGGGCGCAAGATCGTGTGAACAAATCCGGGTTCATTTTCATCAGGGGAAATGCCGCCGACATACTTATAGAGGAACGAAGACAGGTCCGAGAACATATGGTGGTTATGCGAACCGCCGCCATTCCAACATTCCCAAAGGGTAGTGGCGCCGCGCGCGATCCATTCACCGACACCGGGGAACGTACGCTGTGCGATCATCGTATGACCGACGTTACCTTCACCCATGGAACCCAGCGTATGCATAACAAATTTATTGCCAAGCACACCAAAATCGAGGTGACCGTCTTTTTCTTCGATCTGAGAGAGGAGCTTTTGAAGCAGTCCCACTCTTTCGGTTTCATCGTCATAAAGTCCGAAATAAAGCATCGTTGCGGTCGCCGTCTGACAATCCCCCTTAACGGTAAAGGTTTCTTTATCAAAGAATTTTTCACGGAATACACGGCGAATGGTGTCAGCAAGATCGCCATAGTAAGCTTTGTCCTCTTCTTCACCGAACATTTCAGCAAAAATCGCTGTCTTTTTCGCGGCATTATAGAAGAAAGCCGTGTCCGTTACCTGCACAGGGCATTTATAAGAACCCATATTTTTGCCGATGGCAGGACCTTCAAAGGGCGCACACCAGTCGCCCGTACCGTAGCGGAGCGTATAATCGTCCGTCATGGTCTCCATGAAGTCCACGTTTTTCTTGATCGCTTCGTAATTGACACGAAGGATCTCTTTGTCACCGTTATAAACGTAAATATTCCACGGGATCATGAGAAGCGCACTCGACCAGTCGGGACCCATGAGTCCGTAATAACCCCAACCGGTGGAGGGAACCACGCAAGGGATCTGTCCTGCAGGACGCTGAGAAATACGCATATCACGGCTCCATTTGGTAAGGAACGCACGCATGCCGAAGTTTGTGAGCATCTGCTCGGAAGAAAGCATCGTGTCACCTGTCCAGCCGTTCTTTTCACGGTGCGGATCATCTGTGGGGAAGGAATGAATGTTGGAAAGTGTCGACCAGCGGCAGAGATGCTGGAGTCGATTCAAAAAATCATCGGAGCAGGAGAACGTGCCGATATCGCCGACGTCAGAGCAAATGGCAACGCCTGTCACGTCGGAAAGGAGGGGTTCTTCGGTGACACCCGAAACCTCGATATACTGGAAGCCGTGATAAACGAACGAGGGGTGCCATGCTTCGGGTTCATCACTCTTTTTGATGTATTTATCCGTTTGGAATTCCCCGCTCTGAATAAAGCTCGTGAGCGCAAAGAAATCCAGCTCGTTATCCTCTGTCAGCATATCGGAATATTTGAAAACAGCTTCTGTGCCGGCAACGCCGCGGATCGTATATTCACCGAAGCCTGCGATATTTTGTCCGATATCAAATGCCCAGCCGTTCTTCGTTTTCCACTTTTTGATGGCAGGGAATTTCTGATAAACGCGAATGGGTTCCATTTCCTGCGCGACAAGAAGTCCGCCGGGACTCTTATTGATCTTGACCATATCCCACGCGGAATCGTCATAGTCGGCATCTGTCCAGTTGCCAAGCTCCAGACGCGCGTCATAAAATTCACCGTTGCGGATACCTGTCATGGTGATGGGACCGAAAGAAGCTTTCCAAGACGTATCGGAAACAATGGTTTCCACGGTGCCGTCCGCATAAGTAATCTTCAGTTCACAGAGCATTTTTGCCCAGTTGCGCCATGTGGCTTCGGTCGTGTTCCACATTCTGTCTTTGGTAAAACAGTTATAAAAACCGTTACCGAGGGAAACACCGATCGCATTTTCTCCTTTTTGGAGCTTATCCGCAACGTCATATTGCATATAAAAGCTTTCCGCATCATAACGCGTGAAGGCAGGGGAAAGAATATCATCGCCTGTTTTTTTGCCATTGATAAAGCTTTCAAAATAGCCAAGTCCGCAGATGGAAAGATATGCTTCTTTCACATCTTTTTCAATTTTGAACGTTTTGCGCAGATAATGTGCGGATTCCGTGGTCTTATTTGCTTTCCAGATGGAGATCCATTTGGCGCTCCATTTGGCACCAAGCTTGCCTGTGACAAAGCTTGCGGCTTCGCTTGTGATCTTTTCGCCGTGAACAGTTTGACATTCCACGGTGAAATAATATTTCGTAACGGGAGAAAGTTTTTTGCCGTCATAAGGAATCAGAACGGTGTTTGCGTCTTCTACGATGCCGCTATCCCAGACATCGGCATTGCCGTTTTGCAAAGCTTCTTTGGAAGAATACACACAGATACGGCGCGTTTTCTGATCGTCGGCACGGCGGTCTGTTTTGACTTTATAGGAAAAGCGGGGGAGCATATCCACACCGCAGGGATTTTTGAGATAATTGACTGTAAGATCATAGATTTTTGCCATAGGGTTTGGAGTCCTTTCGATTCAAAGGTTCTTTCACTTTTCTCTTTTGAAAGAGGGGGTGTTTTATCGCTATACTTCCGGCGGCTCTTCCGATTTGCAATTGGTTTTGGGTGTTTTCTGTGTTGTTTTACTATTGGAAAGGTGTTGTAAGAAGTACAAGCGACGGGCGGAACTTGTTATCGCCCGCAGTCGCACCTCAGCACTTTCTCGCGGTCAAGCAGCGTATGCTTGTTGCTTCTCTTTTGTAACTTTTCTCTTTCAAAAAGAGAAAAGTTTGAAACGTGTCTTTCAAAAAGAAAAAGAACATAAACACAAAACTTACGGGGAGGGGAAAATCCCCTCCCCGAGAGCAAATCATTCTGCAAATACGTATTCGCCGGAAGAAAGTGTGACAGCGCATTCTTTTTCATTTTCGATGATAGAGAAGCACTCTGCGATAGGAGCATCGTTTTCCTTCAAGGTCTTGGCGTATTTTGTGGGAAGATAAAGTGTTGCATGACAGCCGAAAGGAATCTTCACGGAGATCGTGAGCTTACCGTCTTTATTCTGCCAATCGCAAGTCACTTCACCGTACATAGAATCATGAGAAGCTTTTGCGCTTTCCATGCCGCAATCCACGGAAGGACGAAGGATCGTGTGAACGAAGCCGGGTTCGTTTTCATCAGGGGAAATACCGCCGACGTACTTATAGAGGAACGAAGAAAGGTCGGAGAACATGTGGTGGTTGTGAGAACCGCCGCCGTTCCAGCATTCCCAAAGGGTTGTCGCACCGAGGTCGATCCAGCGCTGACAGCCGGGGAACGTTCTCTGCGCGAGCATTCTGTGGCCGACGTTACCTTCACCCATGGAACCGAGCGTATGCATAACGAATTTATTACCGAGCACGCCGAAGTCAAGATGCCAATCCATCTCTTCGATCTGCTTGATCAGGCGGTTAAGAAGTCCTGCACGTTCTTCTTCGGTGTCATAAAGACCGAAATAAAGCATGGTCGCGGTCGCTGTCTGGCAGTTGCCGTAAACGTTGCATTCTTTTTCATCGAAGAATTTATCGCGGAACACCTTGCGGATCTTTGCGGCAAGATCGCTGTAATATTCTTCGTCTTCTGTTTCACCGAACATTTTTGCCATCTTCACGACGGTCTTTGCGGCATTATAGAAGAAACCTGTATCGGAAACCTCGGTGGGGCATTTGTATGCACCCATGTTCTTACCGATCGCGGGACCTTCAAACGGTGCGCACCAGTCGCCCGTACCGTAATCAAGTGTATAATCCACGGTCATGGTTTCCATGAAGTCACAGTTGCGTTTGATGGCGTCGTAGTTCTTGCGGAGAATCTCCACGTCGCCGTTATAGAGATAAATGTTGTAAGGAACGTTGATCAAAGCGGAAGACCAGTCGGGACCCATCAGTCCATAGTAGCCCCAGCCTGTGGAAGGAACGACACAAGGAATCTGACCTGCGGGGCGCTGAGAAGTTCTCATATCCCGGCTCCATTTGGAGAGCATCGCACGCATACCGAAGTTTGTGAGCATCTGCTCAGAGGAGAGGGAAACGTCACCTGTCCAACCGTTCTTTTCACGGTGCGGACAGTCTGTGGGAACAGAGTGGAGGTTCGAGATGGTTGCCCAACGGCAGAGATGCTGTACGCGGTCAAGAAGCGGATCGGAGCAATGGAATTCACCGATATCCGCAACGTCTGTGCAAAGGGTGAGCGCACATACGTCAGAAAGCTTGGGTTCTTCGGTAAGACCTGTAATTTCTACGTACTGGAAGCCGTGGTATGTGAAGATCGGATTCCATACTTCCTCATCATCACTCTTTTTGATATATTTATCTGTCTGGAATTCACCGCTGCGAACGAAGCCGCCGATGGGACCTTGATCGATCTCGCCATTATCCTTGAGAACGTCGGAATAGCGGAATTTTACTTCTGTGCCGGCAGCGCCGCGGATCTTAAATTTACCGACACCTGCCTGGTTCTGACCGATATCGAAAATATAACCGTTTTCGCTCTTCCACATCTTCTTTGCGGAAATCACGCAACGAACACGGATCGGTTCCATTTCCATCGCGATGAGAAGACCGCCGGGGCTCTTCATGATCTTGGTTTCAAACCATTCGCTGTCATCATAAACCGCTTCTGTCCAGTTGCCAAGCTCAAGACGAGCGTCATAATATTCACCGTTACGGATACCGTTAAAGGTGATCGGACCTTTATTTGCTTTCCATGTGAGAGGCTCGGAGCAGATCTTTTCGGTGGTGCCGTCTTCGTATGTAACGTGGAGTTCGGAAATCACCTTGGGAAGATGCTTCCATGTTGCGGCTCTGGTGTTCCACGGGTCTTCTGCAAAGCAGTTGTACCAACCGTTGCCAAGGATTACACCCATTGCGTTTTTACCTTCGCAAAGAAGGTTTGCCACGTCATAAACGAGATACATGGATTCTGCATCATAGCGGGTAAAAGCAGGAGAAAGAACGTCAGTACCTGTTTTTTTGCCGTTGATATAGCTTTCAAAATAGCCAAGACCGCAGATCGCGAGGTATGCGGCTTTCACTTTTTTATCAATCGCAAAGGTTTTGCGGATATACTGTGCAGGGAACGCGTCGGGTTCACGGCGAACGTATTTCGCGGTAATCCATTTACCGTCCCATTTTGTGCCGAGCTTACCTGTCACGAAGCTGCCGGAAGCTTCCGCCTTCTCACCGTCCGCAAACGTTGCGCAAACGGTATATTCATACTTTGTGATAGGGGAAAGTTTTTTGCCGGCATAGGCAATAAAGAGCTGATTTTTGGTTTCGATCTCACCGCTATCCCAAACGATCTCGCCCGAAAGTGCTTCTTTTACCACAACGTGGTGGGATTTCTGCTCGCCGCCGCGCTGCGCTGTGGAAACTTTATAAGAGAATTTCGGTGTTTCGTCGATACCGCAAGGATCCTTGAGATAGTTTACGGTCAGACCGTACACGGTATACATATTCTGTGCCATTGTGTCTTCTCCTTTTCCGCTTTTAATTTGTTATTTTTCTGTCTTTGTCCGCAAAATTTGCGGTACAAACGTATATGATATTTATATTATAACACATATATATTTTGATTGCAAGAAACTTTAAACTTTTCTCTTCTTGTAAAGAAGAGATGTGCTTTTTCTTTTTGAAAGAAAAAGCACCAAAAAGAAGCAACAAGCATACGCTGCTTGACCGCGAGGGAGTACGGTGATGCGACTGCGGGCGATAACAAGTTCCGCCCGTCGGTCGTCGCTTGTCCTTCTTACAACACCTTTCCGATGGTTAAAAGGACAATGCAAACACCAAAAATCGATTTCAAACCGGAAGAACCCCCGAAAGTACGGCAAAAAAAACGCTGTGGCGTTTATAAAAGCGCGGGTGAAATGATTCAAAACTTTTGAAAAATAAACACTCGCGCTCATGTTCGCACAAAAGCTATCCGCCGTCGACAAGAGGGACGTCCCGGAGCCGCCAGCGTACACCCTACGAGCGAAGCGAGTATTTGGACGCAATAAAAAAGCGCATCAAAATAAAAAAAGGGGATAGATCGCTTCGTATTTTGGCTATGGGAGGGCGCACGACGTGCTCGTGCGAGTCATCTCTTGCAGGCGATCGAACCATTTTTCCTCGCACAGCAAAAGAAAAGCGATAAACCTGCAAGGTTTTTGCTTCTCTTTTGTAACTTTTCTCTTTCAAAAAGAGAAAAGTTTGCTTGTTTGTTTCTTTCAAAAAAATTTATACGCCAAGATATTCCTTCTGTTCAGCTGTAAGATAATCCATATCCACTTTCATTTTCGCAAGCTTCATTTTGGCAACAGCGATGTCAGTTTCCACGGGAACCGCATAAAGCTTATGCGCAAGATTCGGTGTTTTTGCAAGATATTCAAGGCATTTTGCCTGAAGCGCAAAGCTCATATCCATGATCTCAGCAGGGTGACCGTTACCTGCGGCAAGGTTGACAAGTCTTCCGTCCGCAAGGAGATTGAGAATTCTGCCGTCAGGCATCGTAAAGCCTTCGATAGAGGGTTTGCGTTCTTCGTTTTTAACCGAGAGAGAAAGAAGATCGTCTTTATTGATCTCTACGTTAAAATGACCGGAATTTGCAAGCAAAACGCCGTCTTTCATCACTTCAAAGTGGCGTTTTACAATGACGTCTTTACAGCCTGTGGCAGTGATAAAGAGATCACCGACTTTTGCCGCTTCGTCCATAGGCATCACCATGTAACCGTCCATAACGGCTTCCAAAGCACGAACAGGATTGATTTCCGTTACAATTACAACAGCACCCATACCTGCAAGACGTCTGGCGATACCTTTACCACACCAACCGTAGCCTGCAACAACAGCTTTTTTACCTGCGATCACAAGATTTGTTGTGTGCATGATCGCGTCAATGGTGGATTGACCTGTGCCGTAACGGTTGTCAAAAAGATGTTTGCAATCAGCATCGTTGATGTCGATCATTGTATAATCGAGTGTGCCTGCGGCTTCTCTCTGACGAAGACGGTGAATACCTGTTGTGGTTTCTTCACAACCACCGATCAAACGGTCACCGTATTCACGGCAAGTGCTATGGAGAAGCTCGATAAAGTCACCGCCATCGTCGATCATAACGTCAGGGTGACAGGAAAGTGTTTGTGTGAGATGTTCCACGTATGTTTTTTCATCAACACCGTGGATAGCGCAGACGTTTACACCGTAATCACAAAGTGCTGCTGCAACGTCGTCCTGTGTGGAAAGAGGGTTGCAACCTGTGGAATACACGTCAGCACCGCCTGCTTTGAGGACGGTCGCAAGATATGCGGTCTTTGCTTCAAGGTGAATGGACATAGCAATCTTTTTGCCTGCAAAAGGCTGTGTTTTTTTGAAATCTTCTTCGATCGCGGAAAGGACGGGCATATAGCTTTTTACCCAGTTGATCTTTTCATGTCCGCTCTTTGCGAGAGATTTGTCTTTGATGATGTTCATAGTGGTTACCTTTCTTGTATTTATGTTATATGTTTATTTTTCTTTGTTATATTTTATTTTAAAAGACTTATTTTGACTTGTTTCTTATTAAAGAAACATCAAAGTTTGAGTTTCGTGATGGGAATAAAGGGGGCAGGTTCTTTTTCGTGTTCACCGATGAATTTTTCGAGCCAGAGGATATCATACCACTCGCCGAATTTATAGCCACACTTCGAAAAATGTGCTACTTTGTGATATCCCATGCGTTCATGAAAGATAGGACTTGCATGTGTTAGATGCAAATTTTCTTCTTCTATATAGGCAACACAGGCGTTGATATTTGTAATATTCTGCTTTTTCAGGATCGTTTCCAACTCAGTATAGAGCATTTTGCCAAGTCCTATGCCGCGCACGTCTTTTTTTATGTAAAGCACCGTTTCACAAGAACGGGAAAAAGCGGCTCTTTCCCCAAAAGGACAAGCATACGCATAGCCAAGGATTTCACCGTTTTTTTCTGCGACAAGATAGGGATATTTTTCGGAAAACGTGCGGATTCGCGAGCGAAATTCTTCTGCTGTCGGCACGGCATATTCAAAAGAGATCGCCGTTTCCAGGATATACGGTGCATAGATGGCAAGAAGTGCTTCGGCATCATTTTCTGTGGCAAAACGGATCGTGATATCATTCATAATCAAAACGTGATCCTTTCAATGGAGATGGTTTTTCTCGTTTTTCTGTCAATTTCCACAATGATGCCGTGTGCTGTGATTTTATTTTCCGAGGGAATGAATTTAACAGGAAGTCCTGTGGTCATTTTTTCAATGATACATTCCGGTTTGATGCCGAGAACACTGAAATCCGGTCCACACATGCCGACATCTGTGATATATGCCGTACCTTTGGGAAGGATACATTCGTCTGCTGTGGCAACATGTGTATGCGTGCCAAAAACAAGTGTGATTCTTCCGTCCAGATAATGTGCAAGTGCGATCTTTTCCGAGGTGGCTTCCGCATGGATATCAAGGATCGCAAGATCGTATTTTCCCTCATATTTTTTGAGGATTCTTTCTGCGGCAAAGAAAGGATTTTCCAGCGGTTCCATCATGACAACACCGAGCAGATTGAAAACAAGGACGGAAATGCCGTCTGCGTCCATGATCACAGCACCTTCACCCGGCACACGGTCGGGATAATTGGCAGGACGAATGACACTTTCGTTTTCTTCAAAAAGATTTTTTGCGTCATAACGCTTGAAAGCATGATTTCCCGTGGTGATAACGTCTGCACCTGCAGAGAGGAGCATATCCGCGGAAGAACGGTCGATACCGTTGGTTTCGGCGCTGTTTTCACCGTTGACGATGACAAATGAAATGTCATTTTCTTTTCGATATTTCCAAAGCTTGGACGAAACGTATTCACAAGCAGCACTACGGCTGACGTCGCCGAGGACAAGTATTTTCAGTGGTTTCATTTTTTTGCCTTTCTATTTGGCATGTATTTTGATTTTTTATGTTAAATTTTTCTCTTGTTGAAAGAAATATTTCAAACTTTTCTCTTGTTGAAAGAGGAACGTGTACTTTTTCTTGTTGCAAGAAAAAGTACGAAAAAGAAGCAACAAGCGTATGCCGCTTGACCGCAGGGAAGTGCTGTAGTGCGACTGCGGGCGATAACAAGTTCCGCCCGTCTATCGTCGCTTGTCTTTTTTACAACACCTTTCCGACAGCAAAACTACACAGAAAACACCCAAATCAATTGCAAATCGGAAGAGCCGCCGAAAGTGCAGTGAAAAACGCCGTGGCGTTTATACAAGCGCGAGCGAAGTACCCTAAAATTTTAGAAAATAAATACACGCGCTCATGTTTGCACAAAAAGCTCTCGCCAGTGCTTCCAAGTGTGGCTTTGACGCTTTGCGTCAAAACACCGCAGGTAGGCGACGGTATACCTGTAACATCTGATCAGCAAAAGAAAAGCGATAAACCTGCAAGGTTGTTGTTTCTCTTTTGTAACTTTTCTCTTTCAAAAAGAGAAAAGTTTAAAATTAGAATCAATATTTTCGTTTAGTGTACCACACTTTTCGTATAATTTCTATACTATTTTGAGAATTTTCCTTGAAAAAATACGAAAAGGTATGAAATGTGTGGAAAACCTATGCACAGTCTGTGGAAAACTCTTGATTTTAAATAAGGTATATGATATAATTATATATAATTATTATTATAGAGAGTTTGCGCTTTTTCGCGCAGCCATGATATAGATCAAAAAAATAAAGACAGAAAGAGGGAAAAACTTGAATTCCTATAAAGAAATATGGAACATCGTTTATAACGAAATCGCCAAGATCTACCCCGATGCGGTGATGGGACTTTGGTTCAATAATTTTGAATTGCCGTTCATCGACGATGAGACCGCGATCATCACCACGACAAGCGACGGCTTTGTGGATCTTCTCAACAAAAAGTACGCGCCCGAAATCGAAAAACTCTTCGCAGAATTGCTCGGTTTCCACGTCAGCGTGAAAATTTACGCAAAATCGACCTTCAAGCTTGAAGAAGCATTGACTGAGATCATGCTGGGAAAAACAGAACCCGCGCCGATACATACACCGGTATCCGAACCGAAAAAACAAGCGGCGGAAGAGGTGTCTGCGGAAGAACCCGTCGGCACGACGTTCGTTTCCGAAAAAGATTACACGTTTGAAAACTTCATCGTCGGCAGCTCCAACAAGCTCGCGCATGCGGCTTCCGTTGCCGTTGCCAACCACCCGACCGCTTACAACCCCCTTTTCCTTTACGGTTCTTCGGGACTTGGTAAAACACACCTTATGAAAGCGATTGCAAACGAGATCAAACGCACAACCCCGGAATTTAACATCATTTTCGTCAAGGGCGAAGACTTTACAAATGAGCTCGTTCGTTCCATCGAGAAAAAAACAACTGCAAGATTCAAAGAAAAATATCGCAACGCGGATATGCTCCTGATCGACGATATTCAGTTCATCGCAGGTAAAGTGGCAACACAGGAAGAATTTTTCCACACGTTCAATGCTCTTTACGATGCCGGTAAACAGATCATTCTTACTTCCGACCGTCCGCCGAAAGATATTCAGCATCTGGAGGAACGTATCCAGAGCCGATTCGAAGGAGGTCTGATCGTTGATATCCAACCCCCTGACACGGAACTTCGCATCGCGATCCTCAAAAGAAAAGCACAGATCATGAACGTCAACCTTTCCGATGACGTTTTGAACTTCCTCGGTGAAAACGTCAAGAGCAACATTCGTCAGCTTGAGGGCGTTATCAAAAAGCTCGGCGCTTACAGCTTTGTTAACGGTACCACCATTACCGCCGACATGGCAAGAAATATCCTTTCCGGTGTCATCACCGGTACGGTTTCTCCCACACTCGTGGCAGAGCAGGTCATCGAAAATATCGCAAAACGATATAACATCACACCGGAAGACATCAAGGGTAAAAAACGCGTAAACGAGATCGCACTGCCGCGACATATCTCCATTTACGTTATTCGCCATGTGACGACGCTTTCCTTGCAGAACATCGCGAAGATCTTCGGCCGTGACCACACGACGATCCTTTCTTCCATCGACGTCATCAAGGGAAAGATGGCGGAGGACAGTTCGTTCGAATATGAGATCAACAGCATCTGCAATGAATTTTCCTAACCGATAATCCAAAACAAAATCCACACATTCACTTTTTCACACAAGAGAGTTTTCCACAGGTTGTGGAAAAAGGGGTGGAAAACTAAAAAAGGCTTGTTTTCAAGCGGAATTTTGAAAAATTTTCCTTTGTTGAAAAAAGCTTGTTTTGATGGGGAAGTCCATCACAAACCTGCCAAAAAAGAGGTTTTCCACAGCCATATTTTCAAGGTTCGAACACTCGTTCGTAAAAAAATCATTCGAAAATATGCTTTTCCCTAAATTTTTCCCAAAATTATTCTTTTCCACAGGGGGAGTTTTCAAGAATTTCCACATTTGATTCCTTCGGGGATTTTTTCCACAAAACCGAAAAATTTGTCCCCTTACTTTTCCCTTACCTTTTGCGGAAAAAGAAAAGGCGAAAAATCTTTGCTTTCTCTTGCGTTTTTGAGTTTTCCAACGTTTCAACGGAAACTACTGCCATTACCGCTACCATCTTTTATCTTTTCTTATCTTTAAAGAAAACGAAAAAGCAAAGGCTTCCGTTTTCCGTGGAAAACTCCGATATTTTTTTCATATCCCTATCTTACTTGCAAAAAATTTGCCCAAAATAAATCTAACGAACCAAAACCCGTTTCTTTTGATGCAAGCTTTTCTTTTCGTAAAGAAAAGTTTGCCGGGGTGTGGGGCAGAGCCCCGCTAATAAAAGGAGGTAAAAGAGAAAAATGAAAGTAACATTCAAAAAAGAAGAACTGCTGCTTGCCATTACCAAATCGCTCGGTTGCGTATCCAATGAAAAAACGATCCATGCCATTGAAGGTATTCTCATCACCACCATGGGTGAAGAAAAATGCCAGATCTGTGCTTATGACCTTGAAAAAGGTATTAAGATCATGATCGACGCTGAAGTTGCAGAAAGCGGCTGCATCGTCATGAATGGAACGAAACTTTCGGGTGTAGTTAAATATATGCCCGGTGACGTTACCATTGAAACCGCGGAAGAAGAAGGCGGCATGGCGACCGTTTCCAGCGGACGTTCCAAATTCCAGATCCATTATATTTCGGGCGACAGCTTCCCACAGATGCCCGAACTCAATCCTGACAGAAGATTTTCCTTGCCGCAGAAATTCCTCAAAAAGATCATGACACAGACGATGTTTGCTGTTTCTCAGGACGAAACAAGACCTGCGCTGATGGGACTTTATTTTGAAGTTTCCGAAGAAAACATCGTTGTTGTCGGCTGTGACGGCTACCGTCTTGCGACACGCGACCACAAGATCGACACAGGCATCGTGACCAAAGGCGGCGAAACGGAGATCAGCTTCATTATCCCCGGTAAGACTGTCGTTGAACTGACAAGACTCCTCGAAGATAAAGACGATCTCATTCATTTTTCGCTCACACGCAAGCATGCGCTCTTTTATTTCAGCATGAAGAGCGGACAGACGGAAAAGGACGCTGTTCTTTTCTCTCGTTTGATCGACGTTCCTTACGTGGAATACAAGCGCTTTATTCCCAAGGAAAGCAAAACGTTCGTTGAAATTCAGCGTTCTATGCTCGAAAATTCCTTGGAACGTGCTTCTATCGTTACAGAAGAAAGAGTTGTCGGTCAGGCAAAGAGCTCCGTTCGTTTCCGTATTACCGACGGTGTGCTCGGCGTGAGCGCACTTTCCCTTGCAGGTAACTTCTTTGATGAGATCGCCATCGAAAAGAAGGGTGCGGATCTTGAAATCTCTTTCCCCTGCAAATATCTCATTGAAATTTTGCGTGCGACAGACGATGACGTTCTGAAGCTTTCTCTCACTTCCTCTTACATGAGCATGATCATTGAAGGCGCGACGGAAAAAGAAGACGGTTCCACCTTCCTCTATCTCGCACTTCCGATGAAAACAAGAGATTAACCTACTTTTTTCTTTGGAAAAAGAAAAAAGTAGGCAAAAAAGAAACCATTCGTTTGTTTTGTGCCTTTGAATATATTTTGCAGAAAGTAAAATAAAGCAAAGAAGAAACGATTCGTACAGCTTACTTTATTTTTGATAAAAGAAAAAAGTAGGCAAAAAAGAAACCATTCGTTTGTTTTGTGCCTTTGAATA
>CAYXQF010000005.1:34991-50527 GCA_964466625.1 uncultured Lachnospiraceae bacterium
TTTTGATAAAAGAAAAAAGTAGGCAAAAAAGAAACCATTCGTTTGTTTTGTGCCTCTAAATATATTTTGCAGAAAACATTTTCTTAAACTTTTCTCTTTTTGAAAGAGAAAAGTTGCAAAAGAGAAGCAAAAAACGTGCCGTTTTATCGCTTGTTAGCAAAAAAATAAATTTTGATCGCCGCCAGCGCCTGCGGATTTTACGCTAAAGCGTAAAAACACTTGGAAGCGGCGGTTGGCAAGCGAGTGCGAACATGAGCGCGAGGTTTATTCATCAAAAATTTTGCGATGATTCGCCCGCGTTTATATATTCCCCCTTATTTTTGGGATTCTTAAGGGATAAGTCCCTTAAGCGGGGTTTGGGGCGGCGCCCCATGAAAAATCCCATACTATAAAAAGAAAAAGGAACAACATGTATCTCGATTGCGCAGTATTTGAAAATTTTCGAAATATCGAACATGCACCTCTCTCGTTTTCGCCGGAGATCAATATTCTTTACGGCAATAACGCGCAGGGGAAGACAAACGTCATTGAAGGGATCTATTATTTCGGCAGCGGAAAAAGTTTTCGTCATGCAAGAGATAAAGATTTGATCATGGCGGATAAAAATCACGCCCAAGTCAGCATAGCTTACGTGGACTCTCAAAGAGAAAACAAAATGGCTTGCCGAATCTTTCGGGAAATGCATAAAGAACTTTTTAAGAATGGCATGAAGATCGGGCGTGTATCGAACTTCATCGGTAACTTCAAAGCCGTTTTGTTCTGTCCCGAACATCTTTCCATCGTGAAAAATGAGCCGAGTGAGAGAAGAAATTTTCTCGACAGTGCCATTTCTCAATTTAATCGCCCATATCTTGCGGCGCTGATGGAACACAAAAAACTTTTGGAGCAGCGAAATGCACTGCTGAAAAATTATGAGCAAAATCGTGCGACTTTTGACCTTACGGTCGAGATTCTTTCCGATAAGCTTGCGGAAGGTGCCGCTTTTATCACGCAGACAAGAGCAAAATATCTGAAAAGACTTTTTGACACTGCGGGAAACTTTCTCTCTCAAATGACGGGCGGCCGCGAAAATCTCTCTTTTCTCTATCTTTCGCATATCGCGACGGGAGAAACCGAGGCGCTCTTTGACTATGCAGTGAATCTTGAAAAATATAAACGCGTTTTCCGCAAGGATCTGCAAAGAGAGATCCATGCCGGTGTGACCGTTGGCGGTGCGCATCGCGATGATTTTGATATCAAGCTTGGCGGTATGAGCGCAAAAGTTTTCGCTTCTCAAGGTCAGCAGAGAAGCATCGCCCTTGCGATGAAGCTTGCTGAGGGTGAGATCTCCCGTGAGGAAAGCGGGGAATATCCCGTTTTTCTCCTCGATGACGTGCTTTCAGAGCTGGATCGCGCGAGAAAAAATTATATTCTTTCCGAGCTTTCGGGAAGACAAGTCATCATCACCACTTGCGATGAAAGTGATTTTTCGGGCATTACGAATGCGATGAAGATCCACGTCGAGCAGGGAAATTATACTTATCCGAATATTCCCAAAATGGGATAATGCGGTCAAAAATATATAAAAAAGGAGAAACTCATGTATCTCCACGTAGGCAACAACAAAAATATTAAACTCACCGATATCGTAGGTATCTTTGATACGGATACGGCAACGATATCGAAAAACACCAAAATCTATCTTTCCGAATGTGAAAAGCGCGGGGAAACGGTAAACGTTTCAAACGAATTGCCGAAATCCTTTGTTTTAACCTCTCGAAAAGGGAAAAACACCGTTTATTTTTCACAGCTCTCCGTGAAAACCCTTTGCCAGAGAGCGGGCGAATTCAAAACGTCTATGGAATAGATGAAGAAAGGAACGAAAATTAACCATGGCGGAAACAAAAAACACCGATAAGCAAGTATACGAAGACGGTCAAATTCAAGTTCTTGAGGGCTTGGAGGCTGTCAGAAAACGTCCCGGTATGTATATCGGCTCGACTTCGCAAAGAGGTCTTCATCATCTCGTTTATGAGATCGTGGATAACTCCATCGACGAAGCGATGGCGGGCGTTTGTACGGAGATCGAGGTCGTTTTCCACCCCGACGGGAGCGTATCCGTGCAGGATAACGGACGCGGTATTCCCGGCGGTATGAACAAAAAACTCGGCATTCCCACAGCGGAGGTCGTTTTTACCGTGCTTCATGCAGGCGGTAAATTCGGCGCGGGCGGCTATAAATTCTCCGGCGGTCTTCACGGCGTAGGTGCGTCTGTCGTAAACGCGCTCTCCGTTTGGACGGAGATCGAAAACTGCCACGATGGCAAGATGTATACCGAACGCTTTGAAAGAGGTCACGTGGCAAGACCTTTCTGTCACGTTGGCGACAGTGCAGGCAAGCACGGTCTTTACGTGCGCTTTATGCCCGATCCCGAGATCTTTACCGAAACTACCGTTTTTGATTATAACACCATTCTTAACCGTATGCGTGAGCAGGCATTCCTCAACGCAGGTATTAAGATCACCATCACCGATCTTCGCGGAGAAGAAGCACTCACAAACGAGCTTTATTACGAGGGCGGTGTGAGAAGCTTCGTTGAGCATCTCAACGCCATCAAACACGGCGAGGTTCTCCATAATGTCATCTACATGGAAACGGAAACTGATGATAAATCCGTGGAAATCGCAATCCAATATAACGATACCTATAACGAAACGATCATGTCCTTTGCCAACAACATCGTAACGCCCGAAGGCGGTACGCATGAAGAAGGTTTCAAAACTTCCATCACCCGTGTGATCAACGCTTACGCGAGAAAGAAAAACTTCCTCAAGGATAGCGACGCGGCACTTTCCGGCGATGACGTGCGTGAAGGTATGTGCGCTGTTATCTCTGTTAAACTCCAAGAGCCGCAGTTTGAAGGTCAGACCAAAGGCAAGCTTGGCAACTCCGATATGAGAGGCTTTGTCAGCAACCTTGTGACTAATAAACTCAACGAATTTTTCGAAGAAAATCCCTCTGTCGCAAAACTTATCATTGATAAAGCGATCGCGGCTTCCCGCGCAAGAGAAGCGGCAAGAAAAGCAAGAGAAAATGCAAGACGTAAGAGTCCTCTTGAAGGCGCGGGTCTTCCCGGTAAGCTTGCGGACTGCCACGAAAAGAGAACGGAACTCACAGAACTTTATCTTGTCGAGGGTAATTCCGCGGGCGGTTCTGCAAAGGACGGCCGTGACAGCCATTTCCAAGCGATTCTCCCGATGAGAGGTAAAGTTCTCAACGTTGAAAAGAGCCGTCTTGATAAAGTTTATTCCAATTCTCAGCTGATCCCGATCATTCAGGCGCTCGGTTGCGGTATTGGTGAAGATTTTGACATCACAAAGCTCCGTTACGGCAAGATCATCATCATGGCCGATGCCGATGTCGATGGTTCTCATATTCAGATCCTTCTCCTCACGTTCTTTTTCCGTCACATGAAAAAGCTCATCGAAGAAGGCCACATTTTCCTGGCAAAGCCGCCGCTGTTTAAGGTCCACAAGGGCAAGCAGGTGCGCTATGCATTCTCCGATGAGGAAAGAGATATCTACATCAAGGAGCTCGGCGCGAATGCACAGGCAGAACGCTACAAAGGTCTTGGTGAAATGGACCCTGAACAGCTTTGGGAAACCACGATGGACCCCGAAAAGAGAACACTTCTTCGCGTTGAAATTGAAGACGCGATGGCGTGCGATGAGATCTTCTCCATTCTCATGGGCGACAAGGTAGAACCCAGACGTCAGTTTATCGAAGAAAACGCGAAATACGCGGTCAATCTTGATATTTGATGCCCCTTGAAAAGGGGCGGGATTATGTACTTTTTCTTTTTGAAAGAAAAAGTACGAAAAAGAAGCAACAAACCTGCGGTTTGATCGCTTGATTGATTTTGTGAAAGCTTTGTGGTGCATACCGTCGCCTACCTGCGGTGTTTTGACGCGGGGCGTCAAAGCCACACTTGGAAGCATCGGCGAGATTGCTTTGTGCGAACATGGGCGCGTGTGTCTGTTTTGCAAAGCTTTGAAGCACTTCGCCCGCGTTTTTATCAATATCATAGCTTTATTTGCATGGTTTTTGAAAATAAAATTTTATCAATACGCCCGCGATCATGATCATAAGGGCAAAACATAGAAAAACCCCCCTCACAACGGGATCAAAGGGACGAGTCCCTTTGCGGGGGTTGGGGCAGAGCCCCATCGTTTCCCGTGAAAGAAAGGTAATTTGGATCAATGGAAAACAAAGATAAAGATTATTCTTATAAAAATCAAAAAATCGTCGACGTGGAAATGGGAAAACGCGTGCAGACGGCGTTCATCGAATATGCGATGAGCGTTATCGTGGCGCGTGCGCTTCCCGACGTGCGTGACGGCTTAAAACCCGTACATCGCCGTATTCTTTACTCGATGTATGAAGAAAAACTCACTTATGACAGACCGTTCTGCAAATCTGCAACAACGGTTGGTAACGTGCTGGGTAGATATCACCCACACGGTGACGCATCGGTTTACGATGCGATGGTTCGACTCGCTCAACCTTTTAATATGCGCTACACGCTCGTTGAAGGTCACGGTAACTTTGGTAACGTGGACGGCGACGGTGCGGCGGCTTACCGTTATACAGAAGCAAGACTTTCCAAGCTCGCTAATGAAATGATGACGGATATCGAAAAAGACGTTGTCGATTTCGATCCGAACTTTGATAATAGCCGCAGAGAACCTCACGTTCTTCCTTCTCGCTTCCCGAACTTGCTTGTGAACGGTTCCGTTGGTATCGCTGTTGGTATGGCAACGAACGTGCCGCCGCATAACCTTGGTGAAGTCATTGACGGTGCGATCTATTTCATGAAAAATCCCGACGCGAGCGTTGCGGATCTCATGAACTATATCAAAGGCCCCGATTTCCCGACTTACGGCATTATTTGCGGTTCTTCGGGCATTTATCAGGCATATCAGACAGGTAAAGGACGCATCGTTGTCCGCGCAAGAGCGGAAGTGGACGAAAATAAACACAGGATCGTCATCACAGAGATTCCTTATCAGGTCAATAAGAGCATGCTCGTGGAATCCATCGCGGATCTTGCCAAAGAAAAACGCGTGGAAGGTATCACAGCACTTCGCGATGAATCGGGTAAGGCAGGCATGAAGATCGTGATTGAATATCGCCGTGACGTGAACGGTCAGGTGCTTCTCAATCAGCTTTATAAATTTACACAACTTCAGGATACTTGCGCTGTTAATATGATCGCGCTTGTAAACGGTGAGCCGAAGCTTCTCGGGCTTAGAGAGATCCTTACACATTATATCGCGCATCAAGAAGAAGTAATTCGCCGCAGAACCCGTCATGATCTCGAAAAGACCAAGGCGAGAGTTCACATTCTCGAAGGTCTTAAAATGGCGATCGACGCGATCGATGCGATCATTGAAACTATTCGCCGCAGTGCTTCCAAGCAGGACGCAAGAGATGCCCTCATGGAACGCTTTGGCTTCACACAGATTCAGGCACAGGCGATCGTGGATATGACACTCGGTAGCCTTGCAGGCCTTGAAAGACTCAAAATTGAAGAAGAACTCGCGGCAAAACTCGCTTTGATCGAAGAACTCGAAGCGATTCTTTCCGATGAAAGCAAGCTTCTCTCCATTTTGGAAGAAGAACTTCTCGCGATCAAAGAAAAATTTGCTGACGGCAGAAGAACAGAAATCACTGCCGCTATCGACGATATCATCGACGAAGACCTCATCGACCGTCATGAATGTGTCATCACGATGACAAACGCAGGTTACATCAAGCGTGCGCCTGCCGCAACGTATTCCGCACAGAAGCGCGGCGGTAAGGGTATCATCGGTATGTCCACCAAGGAAGAAGACTTCGTGAAGGACGTTATCATCGTAAATTCTCATAGTTATCTGCTCCTTTTCACCAATACGGGCAGAGTATATATGAAAAAGGCATATCAGATCCCCGAAGCTTCCCGCACAGCAAAAGGCACGAACATCGTGAACGTCGTGGACATGAACGAGGGTGAAAAGATCACCTCGATTATTTCCATCGCAGGCTTTGAAGAAAATGAATATTTCATCATGGTCACAAAGCAGGGCGTTGTGAAGCGTGCGAACGTTAAGGATTTTGAATATCAGCGCAAGGGTGGTAAGATCGCCATCAACCTCGACGAGGGTGACGAGCTTGTATTTGTAAAACATACCACGGGTGAAGATGACGTAATGATCGCTTCTCATAACGGTAAAGCCGTTCGTTTCAAGGAAACCGATGCGAGAGTTATGGGCAGAACCGCAAGAGGTGTTCGCGGCATCAAGCTCAAAGATGATGACTACGTTGTTGGTGCTTGTATCGTTGATGAAAATAAATATCTCATCACTGTGACGGAAAAAGGCTTCGGCAAACGCAATCCTTTTGATTCTTACGTTGCGCATTGCAGAGGTACGACGGGTGTTATTTGTCAGAAAGTGACTAACAAAACGGGCGCACTTGCAGGCATTGCTACCGTTGGTGAAAACGATGATATCATGATCATCACAGATGACGGTACGATCATTCGTACACCGGTAGACGGTATCCCCGTTTATGACGGTAATAATACCGCCGGCGTTATCATCATGCGTCTTGGCGGCGATGCAAAGATCATTAGCTTTGCTGCTACCAAATCCGAAGAGGAAGAAGAAGCAGAAATTGAAGCTGCTGCGGAAAAATCCGCGCAGGAAGCTGTGGTGATCACAGAAAATCTCCCTCTTGATGAGGACGAATTATAATAAATGAAAAACAACCGGGTTCCAAGGGATCATATCCCTTGGCGGGTCGTAGGACAGCGTCCTACAAAAAATATAAAATACGAAAGGAATAGATTCCAATGGCTGAAAAGAAGAAAAAACAAGCCGTGGTGGCACCTGTTGCTCCTGAAGATAAGAAAAAAGCGCTTGCGACAGCACTTTCCCAGATCGAAAAAGATTTCGGTAAAGGTACCATCATGAAGCTCGGTGAAAATGCGCGCATGAACGTGGAAGCTGTACCGACAGGTTCTCTCACACTCGACCTTGCACTCGGTATTGGCGGTGTTCCGCGCGGCAGAATCGTGGAAATTTATGGCCCTGAATCCTCCGGTAAAACAACGGTTGCGCTTCATATCGCAGCAGAAGTACAGAAACTTGGTGGTGAAGCGGCATTTATCGACGCGGAACATGCACTCGATCCCGTTTATGCCAAAGCACTTGGCGTTAATATTGATGAGCTTCTCGTTTCCCAGCCCGATAGCGGTGAACAAGCGCTTGAGATCACAGATGCGCTCGTTCGTTCCGGTGCTGTGGACGTTGTTGTCGTGGACTCCGTTGCCGCGCTCGTTCCTCAGCAGGAAATCGATGGTGATATGGGTTCCAGTCACGTTGGTTTGCAGGCAAGACTCATGAGCCAGGCACTCCGTAAGCTCTCCGGCTCTATTTCAAAGACCAATTGCGTGGTTATTTTTATTAACCAGCTCCGTGAAAAGGTTGGTGTGATGTACGGCAACCCCGAAACCACTCCCGGCGGCCGTGCGCTGAAGTTCTATGCTTCTGTCCGTATCGACGTGCGTAAGGTGGAAAATCTCAAGCAGGGTGATGAAGTTTTCGGTAACCGTGTAAAATGTAAAGTTGTAAAAAATAAAGTAGCTCCCCCCTTCCGTGTGGCAGAATTTGATATTCTTTACGGTAAGGGTATCTCCAAAGCAGGTGAGATCGTAGATATCGCGATCGAACTCGGACTTGTTCAGAAGAGCGGTTCCTGGTTCTCTTACAACGGTGAAAAGCTTGCACAGGGCAAGGAAAATGCGAAAAAAGCGATCTCTTCCAATGCGGAACTGATGAAAGAGCTTGAGGACAAGATCAAAGCCAAGGGCGATGAGATCGACCTCAGCGCAGGTGAAGCATATTCTCTCGAAGAAGATGACGATGCGGAAGGCGATGATTTCGATATTCGTCTTCTTGATATTGAAGGGGATTAACTTAATTTCTTCTTTACGAAAAGAAGAAATGTGTTCTTTTTCTTTTTGATACTTTTTCTTTCAAAAAGAAAAAGTATGGGTATCTCTTTCAAAAACTAAATTTTCTTAAAAATAAAAAACCTCATGAAAATAATAATACAAAACATTCGCGCTGTGGCAGACGGCGCGGAAGCGGAAATTTCTCTTAAAATTTTGGGCGGAGAAGAAAATATTCAACAAATGAAAGGGAAGGTTGCCGCTTTTATGCTGAGTGATCTGGAGCTTCCTTCACACCTTTCGGAGCCGATGGAAATCAGTCGGGAAAGATGCGAAAGTTTGATCTATTCTATGCAAAAAACGTCTGCAATCAAGAAAGGGATTGTATTTCTTGAATACGCAAAAAACACCAAAAGAACCTTGAAAACAAAGCTCATACGAAAAGGTTTTTCTGCAGAGATAGCCGCAGATGCTGTGGAATATCTCGCAGAAAAGGGTTATATCCGCGAGGAAAACGACGCTTTGCAATTTGCCGAAACGCTTGCTATGCGCCGTCACTTCGGAAAAAACCGCATTAAAAAAGAGCTTTTTGCCAAAGGTTATGCTTCTGATATCATAGCAGAAGCTTTGGAAGAATTGGACGTGGAGTTTGTCAAAATCTGTGCCGAAAGAATTTCTTCCATGGGCGGACTTGATGTTTTTTCCGATCCCGAAATGAAAAGAAAAAATACAGCAGCCCTCCTTCGATATGGCTTTTCTTATGAAGATATCCGTGAGGCAATGGTTATCTTAAAAGAACATGACGAATAAAATTTAATGACTATAAACATGGGAATGAAAGATTTCTCGGAAAGGAATTTTCTATGCAACTGAAACTCAGCAAATACATTGAGGACCACGCAAGTGAAATGGTTGCCAATCTCTCAAAACTCGTTGCGATCCCCAGTGTGAAAGGTGAACCCGAAGAAGGTATGCCTTACGGTAAGGAGAACGCGCGCGTTCTTGCGACAATGCTGGAAATGGCAGAAAAATACGGCTTTTCCGTCAACAATCATGAAAATTACGTCGGTACGATCGATTTTGATCCTTCTAAAGAAACAACACTTGGTGTGCTTTGCCATCTTGACGTTGTTCCCGAAGGTACAGGCTGGACAAATCCGCCTTACACCTTGACGCTCAAGGGCGGTAAGCTTTATGGCAGAGGTTCTGCAGATGATAAAGGTCCTGCGATCGCTGTTTTGTATGCGATGCGCGCACTTCGTGATTGCGGCTATTCGCTTTCCAGAAACGTTCGTTTCATCGTTGGTTGTGATGAAGAATGCGGTTCTTCTGACCTCGTTTATTATCGCGGAAAAGAACAGCTCCCTCCTTACGTTTTTACTCCTGATGCAAGCTATCCCGTGATTAACCTTGAAAAAGGTCACATTTTTGCGGAAGTTGGTGCAGATAAAACTTATGTGGGTGGTGAAAAGACCATCATCAGCGCACACGGCGGTGTTGCGACCAACGCTGTGCCTGAAAAAGCTTACGCGACACTTCGCGGCTTCTCCAAAGCTGAAATTTTGGAAGCCTTGAAGCTTCTTCCCGAAGGTGTAACGGCAAACGTTGTGGAAAAAGGTGATCTTTGTGACATCACGATCAATGGCGTTGCGGCGCATGCTTCCAATCCTTACAGCGGTAAGAATGCAGTAACCGCACTTTTCAAGGTGCTCGGCGCACTTGATACCGCTGATGACCGAGCAAAATTCTTTGCAAATCTCACCAATGTTCTCGTTTATGGCGAAGGTGACGGCACTTCGCTCGGCATCAAAGTCAGCGATGAAAAATCCGGCGCACTTACCTTTGTTTTCAGCGTTTTCAACTTCGAAAACGGCAAATTCACAGGTAAATACGATATTCGTTTCCCCATTTGTGAAAATTGCGCTTCCATTCGCGCAAAATGTGAAAAAGCACTCGCAACCGCCTGCCTTTCCATCACGGATTGGAAGGGCAAAGAACCGCACTACGTTGATGAAAACAGCGATTTTGTGCAGGCACTTCTCTCCGTTTATACCGAAATGACGGGCAAACCCGGTCATTGCATCGCAATCGGCGGCGGTACTTACGTTCATGAAGTTCCCGGCGGCGTTGCATTCGGCGCGGAATTTATCGGTGAGGACGCACACATTCACGGCGCAGATGAATACATCTCCCTTGAAAATCTCATTCTCAATACTAAAATTTTCGCAGAAGCAATTCTTCGCATCTGTAAATAAAAAAAGAGCGACCTTGGCGCACCTGCGATAAAGCGGTTTTTAAAGACATAGCTAATTTTTCGGCTATGTCTTTTTTGTATCATTATATAATTCAAGCAATCCTTGAATTTGAAACAACGAATTGATAATTGTTTATTTGCAAATATATGCTATACTATAATCACACCGGTGAAATACATTTTGGAGGTGCTTTTATGCAACTTGATTTGGGACAAAAAATACGCGAACTACGTCGTCGCGATGGACGCACACAAGAAGCACTTGCGGAAGCGCTCGGTGTTACATCGCAGGCGGTTTCTCGATGGGAGGCCAATGGTGGTTATCCCGACATGGAAATCATTCCATCCATAGCAAATTATTTCGGTGTTTCCATTGACGAACTGTTTGGTTACAACAATGAACGATCCAAAAAAATTGATGAGTTAGCTGCAAAAATTGATCAGATGAATTTCCAAAATAACGGCGAGGATATCAATATCGAGGAGTGTATTTCGCTTGCAAGAAATGCGCTGATTGAATTTCCGGGTAACGAAAAAATCATGTTATGCCTCGCCTCGGTATTGTACAACGCAGGTTATGTTCGTTATGGAGAATACCATTTATCGGACGATGAGGGATACGACGTTTTGGATATTGAAAAACATCGAACCTACTCCGAATGGAAAGAGGCAATATCTCTTTATGAGAAATTGCTAAAAACGATGGAAAACGGTGAGCCGCGTCATCGTGTCATTCGCGAGCTTACTCAGCTGTATTTGAATACAGGTGAACATACACGAGCACTTGAAGTTATTGAATCTGCCCCCAATATTTACGGTTCAAGAGAATTTCTCAAAGCCAAGGCTGTAGACGGAAAGAAACGCGCCGAGGCTTATGGTGATGCATTGATCAAAACAGTCAGAGCTTGTTCTGAGCTCATGGTCAGCGGTGTGATTGCCAATGAAAAGAATATATCCGTGGCGGAAAAAGTGCAAAGCTTGCACGGTGCTATTGAAATTTTTAATGCTGTTTGCACCGATGGCAATTGTGGATTGCATCATGGCTATATCGCAAGAGTTTATACGTTGCTTTCCGTATACTTGTGGTTGGATGGCAAAAAAGATGAAGCGTTTGTTGCCTTGGATAATTCACTTGCACATTTTAAGCTTTTGGACGAATACCATATGAAAAATATCGGATACTATACTGCGCCACTCGTCAGATTGGTTCAGTATGAAACGAATCGAGGTCAGCTTGATCCCAATTTACACATTGAAACTTCACATATCAGCCTTGCAGAAGATTGGCCTTGGTGGTGTGTTTCCGAATATTCAATTGTAAAATCCGAAATACAAGCCGACCCTCGTTGGAATGAATGGGTATCAAAATTAAAGCAATAATCATCGCCCCGCCTTGCGCGGGGCTTCGCTTTTGTACCCACAAATGCTATGTTTGCAAAATTAAGGACAGAGAAACGAAAAAATTTCTCTGTCCTTTTCTGTCTGTATTCGATTTTTCGTTTTGCTTTATCGCAGGTACCCTTTAAGGTCGCTTTTTTCTATTGATCTGTTGGGGCTTACCCCAAACCCCAGCAGGATTTCACCCTGCACCCACACAAGGGACGAATCCCTTGTGGATCCCATTTTGTCATTTTTAATCATAACACCCTTCACATCGGGATTCCCAAGGGATATTTCCCTTGGGCGGAGTTTGAGGCAGAGCCTCAATAAAAAAACCCTCCAAAAAGGAGGGCTTTTTGATTATTTCGCGTATTCAGCAACGCGGCTTTCGCGGATCACGTTAACTTTGATCTGACCGGGATATTCAAGTTCGGATTCGATCTTATTTGCGATGTCACGAGCAACCACGATCATCTGGTCGTCACCAACCATTTCGGGTTTAACCATGATACGAATTTCACGGCCTGCCTGAATGGCATAGGATTTTTCAACGCCGGGGAAGCTGTTGGAGATTTCTTCGAGCTTCTGAAGACGTTTGATATAGCTGTCGAGGTCTTCACGGCGTGCGCCGGGACGTGCTGCAGAGATGGCGTCGGCTGCCTGAACAAGAACAGCGATAACAGTCTGCGCTTCCACGTCACCGTGGTGAGCTTCGATCGCGTGAATGACGTCTTTGTTTTCTTTGAATTTGCGGGCAATTTCCACACCGAGCTGAATGTGAGAACCTTCAACTTCCTGTGTGAGAGCCTTACCGATATCGTGGAGAAGACCTGCGCGGCGAGCAAGAGTGCTGTCAAGACCAAGTTCATTTGCCATGATGCCTGCGAGGTATGCCACTTCTACGGAGTGGGTAAGTACGTTCTGACCGTAGCTGGTACGGTATTTAAGTCTACCAAGGAAACGAACGAGATCGGGGTGGAGTCCGTTTACACCGGTATCGAAAGCAGCTTTTTCACCTGCCTGCTTGATGGTAGCTTCCACTTCGCGATGTGCTTTTTCCACAGTTTCTTCAATGCGAGAGGGGTGGATACGGCCGTCGGAAATGAGTCTTTCGAGAGTGATGCGCGCGATTTCGCGGCGAATGGGATCAAAACAAGAGAGTGTGATCGCTTCAGGGGTATCGTCGATGATGAGGTCAACACCTGTGAGGGTTTCGATCTTGTGGATATTACGTCCTTCTCGACCGATGATTCTGCCTTTCATTTCATCGCTGGGGAGCGGAACAACGGAAACGGTGGTTTCCGAAACCTGATCCGACGCGAGTCTTTGAATAGCAAGAGAAATAATATTTTTCGCTTTTTCATCCGCGGTGTCATGAAGATCGCTTTCGATCTGCGCAAGCTTCACAGCCGCTTCGCGTTTTGCTTCTGTTTCAATTTTGGATACGAGTTCTGCCTTTGCACTTTCGGAAGTATATCCCGAAATTTCTTCAAGCTTTGCAAGCTGGTCGGCTTTGATCTGTTCGATCTCCGCTTGCAATTTTTCATTTTCGCGGATCTTTTTGTTCAAAGCTTCATCTTTGCGCTCGAAGTTTTCGAGTTTGCGTTCGAGAGTTTCTTCTTTTGCGAGTGCTTTGTTTTCAAGGCGTACAAGTTCTTGGCGGCGTTCTTTATATTCGCGGTCAGCTTCCGTTTGCATCTTCAAAATGTTTTCTTTGGCTTCCACGGTCATTTCTTTGCATTTGGCTTCGCCTGCTTTGATCGCTTCATCTTTGATTCGTTCTGCTTCTTCTTTTTCTTTTCCGATGAAGTTATCCGTTTTGTTCTTTTTATGATTAAAAATAACAATTCCGACGATAGCGCCGACGATACCACCAACTGCAATACCGATAATTGCCGAGATTATGTATACCATTTTATACAGCACCTCCTTTTCTGTCTTTGCGATTTATTAAATTTTATGCCATGGTTTTTTTACGAAATGCAATCCTACCCAACATAATACTTATATTATAATATACAGATGAAATATTGTCAAGTCTTTTTTCTTTTCGCAAAGACATACCCCCACAAAAGAAAAACCTCCCTGAAAAGGGAGGTTTTCTGTGCAAATAAATTACTGTTTGGTGTAAGTGATAAGACCGATGGTGATGGTGCCTGCGTCTTTATCTTCTTTGAAGGTCTTGTTGGTAACTTCATAGGTGGAAGCATCGGAATCTTCGAAGGTCATGGAGATGGTCATGGAACCGTCTTCAGCTTCAGTGATTTCATAAGTGCCTTCGTATTCTGTGGTGCTGGCGTTGCCGAGGAAGGTTGTGGTAACGGTAACGGTTACTTTGCTGCCGCTGAAGGTGTAGGAAGTGTTAGCACCTGCGATGTCACCGAGGTTACCGCCTGCAACGTATGTACCGGAAATGGTCTTTGCGCAAGAAGCGAAAAGAACGCAAACCATTGCTACAACGAGCATGAGAGAAAGAACTTTTGCAAATGTTTTCATAGGAAAATACCTCCGTTGTTAATAATTTATTTACATAATTATTATACTAAAAAGGAATATTTTTGTCAATATACAAAAGCAGAAAACTGATAAAAAACGTAGGCAAAAATTTGACAAATTTTTTTAAAAATATATTGCAAAACAAAAAAAAATGTGGTATCCTATGCAATGTAAACAATCAAAACGCTGTGAAAAAGCGGCTTTGTACGAAAAAAACGCAGGAAACAGAGAGTCTTGCCTCGGGCTGAAAGCAAGTCCCCGCGTCGCACATCGCCTTTCGCTTCGGAGCGGTCGCCGTGAAAATAAGTAGCGGTGAACGGTTTGCCGCCGTTACGTGGCAGAAGAGTGTCCGCTTTTTGCGGAAATTCGGGTGGTACCGCGGAAGTATTATGCTCCCGTCCCTTTTTGCGGACGGGAGTTTTTTTGTTTTCCCCGTCAAAAAATTGATACGATATAAAATCTGAAAGGAAAAATCACAATGAAGCAATTGCTTGAACAGATTCGCGTGAAAGCGATCGCCGAGATCGAAGCTGCTGACGATACCGAAGCACTTCGCATTCAGTACCTCGGCAAAAAAGGTGAACTTACCGCCGTTTTGCGTGGCATGGGTAAAGTTTCTCCTGAAGAAAGACCGCTCATCGGTCAGCTTGCTAATGAAGTAAGAGCAGAAATCGAAAAAGCTCTCGAAAAGAAAGCAGAAGAAAAAGAGAAAAAAGATTTGGAGAAAAAGCTCCTCTTGGAAAAACTTGACGTTACCGTTCCCGGCGTGGCAAAACCCGTCGGTCACCGTCACCCCATCGCACAGACAGAAGAACTCCTTCGTGAGATCTTCATTGGCATGGGCTTTTCCGTTGCAGAAGGTCCCGAAGTGGAATATGACTACTATAACTTCGAAGCTTTGAACCTTCCCAAAAATCACCCTGCGCGTGATACACAGGATACTTTCTATATCACAGATAATATTCTTCTCCGTTCCCAGACCTCTCCCGTACAGGTACGTGTCATGGAAGAACTCAAAAAACCGCCGATCCGCATCATCTCCCCCGGACGTGTTTACCGTGCAGACCCTGCCGATGCGACACACTCCCCTATCTTCCACCAGATGGAAGGTCTTGTTGTCGATAAAGGCATCACCATGGGTGACCTCAAGGGCATTCTTGAGCTTTTCGCAAAGAAAATGTTCGGTGAAGAAACCAAGCTCCGTTTCCGTCCTCATCATTTCCCGTTCACAGAACCTTCCGCAGAAGTAGACGTTTCTTGCTTCGTTTGCGGCGGCAAGGGCTGCCGTCTTTGCAAGGGTGAAGGCTGGATGGAAATCCTCGGTGCAGGTATGGTTCACCCGTTCGTTCTTTCCAACTGCGGCATTGACCCTGAAGTATATTCGGGCTTTGCTTTCGGTATGGGTATCGAACGTATCACCATGGCACGTCTTGG